>JANNMP010000497.1:0-5431 GCA_031398015.1 Burkholderiaceae bacterium | reverse complement strand
AAACCAGATCCTGATCCCGCCATCGTTCGAGGCGGTGCACCGCGATAGCCGCGGCCGCCTGCAACTGCCACGCAGCGACTTCCGCGCCCGCTACGAGCTGTGCGAGGACATGGCACAGCTGCTGGTCGAGCGCAGCCAAGCCTGGCTGCATGACCAGGGCTTGAGCGAAGACCTGATCCTCGGGCGCACCGAGGCCGGCCTGGCCGCCGAGGGCGCGGGCTTCAGCGCCGCTGAAGCCGCCTGGGTGGTGACCCGCCTGGCCGAGCTGCTGGGCTGGCCCTGGCATGCGCTGCCGCTGCAGCAGCCGCCACCCGCACGCTGACAAGGGTGTGTTGCGGCTGGCATAGCATCGGCCCAACCAACGACCGGAGCGCCACCATGCACCAGCCCCCGCAAGCCGCCAAGGACGACAAGCCCGCCGCCCCCGCGCCCGACAAGGACGAGAGCAAGCTCGAAGAGCAGCTGAGCTTCAAATCACGCTACGTGCTGATCTTCGGCGAGATCGACGACAAGCTGGCACAGACCACCTGCCGCCGTCTGCTGGCCTTGTCAGAAGCCTCCGACGCGCCGATCACGGTGTTGATCAGCTCACCGGGCGGCCATGTGGAATCAGGCGACGCCATCCACGACATGATCCGCTTCGTGCGCGCGCCGGTCACCACCTTGGGCTCGGGCTGGGTGGCCAGCGCCGGGGTGCACATCTTCCTGGCGCCGCCCAAAGAGCGCCGGCTGTGCCTGCCCAACACCCGCTTCATGATCCACCAGCCGGCCGGCGGCGCCGGCGGCCAGGCCACCGACATCGCGATCCAGGCGCGCGAGATCGTGCGCACGAGGGAGCGCCTGGCCGCCATCATCGCCCGCGAAACCGGCCAGCCGCTGGCCCGGGTGACAGCCGACATGGAGCGCGATTTCTGGATGAGCGCTGCCGACGCCATCGGCTACGGCATTGCGTCGCGGGTGATCGAGCGGCAGAAGGACTTGGCCTGAACGCCGCCGCTGGCGCGACTGCCGCAGGCTCACCGCCCGGCGTTCGGGAAGAACAACTGCTCGCCGCCGATCCTGTAGGCCGCAATGCTGGCCTGGCCGGCCGCTGACACCAACCAGTCGGCCAGGCCCTGGGCCAGCGCCAGCTTCACATGCGGGTGCTTGGCGGGGTTGACCACCACCACGCCGTATTGGTTGAACAGCCGCGCATCACCTTCGACCAGGATGGCCAGGTCGGCGCGGTTCTTGAAGTTCAGCCAGGTGCCGCGGTCGGCCAGCACATAGGCGCCGGTGGACGCGGCGATGTTCAGCGCCGGGCCCATGCCGCAGCCGCATTCCTTGTAGCCGGCCGGCCGGCCGGCGTTGGGCACGTCGCCGGCCGGCTTGGTGGTGTTGATGTCGGTGCCGGCGGCCTGCCAGTAGCGTTGCTCGGCGGCGTGGGTGCCGCTCTTGTCGCCGCGCGAGATGAACGCAATGCCAGCAGGATTGGTGGCTGACGCGAGCTTCTGCAGCGCCGCAGCAATGTCGTTGCCACGCGCCTTGGCCGGGTCGGCCGCCGGGCCGATCAGCACAAAGTCATTGAACATCACCGGCAGGCGCTTGAGGCCGAAGCCGTCGGCGACAAACTTCTCTTCAGCCGCCTGGTCATGCACAAACACGATGTCGGCGTCGCCCCGGCGCGCGGCGTCCAGCGCCTGGCCGGTGCCCAGCGCCACCACCCGCACGTCAGTGCCGCTGGCGGCCTTGAAGGCGGGCAGCAGGTGGGCGAACAAGCCCGACTGCTCGGTGCTGGTGGTCGAGGCCATGACGATGAAGTTGCCCTGCGCCAGTGCGCTGGTGGCGCTGGAGCAGGCAGCGGCGGCAGCCAGCACCGCAATGATGGTGCGGCATTGCCACCAGTCCAGGTTCAGGCCCATGGCAGCTCAGCTTTGAGGAACAACGCCGCCGCGCTGGGCAGATGGTCGCGGTTGAAGAAATCTGCCACCGGCAGGTCGGCCAGCACGCGGCCGGCTTCCAGGTAGACCACCCGCGTGGCCAGGCGCTTGGCCTGGCCCAGGTTGTGGGTGCTCATCACCAGTGCCATGCCGGCGCGGCCGAAGTCATCGATCAGCGCTTCCACCTCGCGCTTGGCCGATGGGTCCAGGTTGGCGGTGGGCTCGTCCAGGAACAGGATGTCGGGCCGCACGGCCCAGGCCCGGGCCAGCGCCAGGCGCTGCTGCTGGCCAGCCGACAGGCAGCGCGCAGCTTGCTCGGCCTGCGCTTGCAGGCCCACCCGGGCCAGCGCAGCGGCGGCACGGCTGCGGCGCTCGGCCGCCGGCACAGCGGCCAGCCACAGCGCCAGCAGCAGGTTGCGCCGCACGCTGCAATGCAGAAAAAACGGCCGCTGGAACAACATGGCGCTGACAGGCAGCCGGCCGCTGGCATCGGCCAGCAGCAGCCGCGCACCGGTGCTGGCCGGTTGCAGGCCGTTGAGCAGGCGCAGCAGCGTGGTCTTGCCCGCGCCGTTGGCGCCCAGCAGCGCCAGACGCTCACCGCTGTGCAATTGCAGGTTCACGTCGCGCAGTGCCTGCTGCGCGCCGAAGTGCACGCTGGCCTGGCGCAGCGATATCAGCGGCGCGGCCAGGCCGCTTGGCAATGCCGGCGGCAGGCCTGTCATGCGGCGGCCGCGATGGGCAAGGCCGGTGCGGCCGCACTGCGGCGCTGCACCAGGCCCACGGCCAGGTTGATCAATGCCACCACCGCCAGCAGCACGGCGCCCAGGGCCAGCGCCAGCGGCAAATCACCCTTGCTGGTTTCCAGCGCGATGGCGGTGGTCATCACCCGGGTGACGCCGGCAATGTTGCCGCCGACCACCATCACCGCGCCCACCTCGGCCACCGCGCGGCCAAAGGCCGTCAGCAACACCGTGGCCACCGCCAGCCGCGCATGAACCAGCAGCAACAGCGCCGACAGCAGCGGGCCGGCGCCCATCGCCGCCAGCGCGTCACCACCGTCGCGCAGCGCGTCGGCCACCAGCTGGCGCGCCAGGGCGGCGATCAATGGCACCACCAGGATGGTTTGCGCAATCACCATCGCCGTGGGTGTGAACAAGATGCCCCAGCTGCCCAACGGGCCCGAGCGCGACAGCAGCAGGTACACCACCAGCCCCACCACCACCGACGGCAGCGCCAGCAGCGTGTTCAGCGCAGCCACCAGCAGGCCATGGCCCGGGAAGCGCGCCACCGCCAGCCAGGCGCCCAGCAGCAGGCCGAAGCCGGCACCCAACAGGCATGCCGTGGCGCTGACCCGCAGCGACAGGCCGACGATCTGCCACAGCGTGGCGTCGGCCTGGGTGACCAGGCCGAGGGCCAGGCCCAGGCTGTCAGAAAACGCATTCATCGGGGGTGTGCCTCACAAGGCCGCCAGCGCTGCCGCAGCCGGCCGCGATTCTTGCCGCTGCACCAACAGGCGGCGATATGCATTGGGCCGCATAGCGGCATGGTCCCGGGGCACCGGAGCCCACCGATGATCGGCCTGCACCACCAGCCCGGCAATGCCAGCATGGCGCCGCACATGCTGCAGCAGCACCTGGGCCTGCCCCACCAGCTGGTGGATGCCGGAGATGCCGAGGGCGCGGCGCAAGTCAAGGCCCAAGCGCAAGCCAAGCTGGGCACGCTGCTGGCGCAACTGGACAACCAACTGGCCAACCACGGCGGGCCCTGGCTGCTGGGCGACACACTCAACATGGTGGATTTTTACGGCCTGATGCTGTGCCGCTGGACGCGCGGCTTCACAGCCAGCGCATCACCGCCGGCCCGCAGCAGGCCGCTGGTCAACGCCTGGCTGCAGCGGCTGCTGGCGCTGCCGGCGGTGCAGCGGGCGCTCGCCGCCGAGGGCCTTGATCAGTAGCTCTTGTAGGGCAGGAACTTGCCGCTCATGGTGATGCTGACCCGGTCGCCCATCGGGTTGGGCTCACGCTGCAGGTCCATCTTGAAATCGATCGCACTCATGATGCCGTCGCCGAACTCTTCATGAATCAGCGCCTTGAACGTGGTGCCGTAGACGCTGACCAGTTCGTAGAAGCGGTAGATCAGCGGGTCGGTGGGCACGCTGCTGGGCAGGCTGCCTTTGTAGGGCACCACCATCAGCCAGGCTTTCTCGTCCGGGCTCAGGCTGAAGATGTCGGCCAGCACGCCGGCCTGCTCGGCATTGAAGGTCATCTGCCCCAGGCAGCCGGCGGTCACCCACTCTTTGCTGAGGCCAACCCGGGTGGCGATGTCAGACCATGTCAGGCCCTTCTGCACCTTGGTGGCAATGATCTTCTCGGTCACATGCAGTCGCGACAGGTGGTTCGTCATGGGTCAGGCCTTTCGTTGCAGCGGCAGCACTTTGGCTGCGGTGGGGGATGCGTCTGGCGGCGCGGTGGCACCGTCCAGCCCGGGGCTGACCTCGGCCGGGTGTGCCGGGGCGCGGCCGTGGCTCAGGTCCTTGGACCGCGACACCAGGAAGTCGACCAGGTGGTTGCGGATGCGGTAGTACTGCGGGTCATGGTGCAGCGTGGCGCGCTGGCGCCCGCCGACACCCCGGCGCGGCATGGTGTTGCGCACGATCTCGGCCACCCTGGCCTGCGGGCCATTGGCCATCAGCAGGATGCGGTCGGCCAGCAGGATGGCCTCATCCACATCGTGGGTGATCATGAAAACCGTCTGCCGCGTCTCGGCGCAGATGCGCAGCAGCTCGTCCTGGATCGTGCCGCGGGTCAGCGCGTCGAGCGCGCCGAAGGGCTCGTCGAGCAGCAGCATGCGCGGCTGGATGGCAAAGGCGCGGGCGATGCCCACGCGCTGCTTCATGCCGCCACTGAGCGCGCTGGGCTTTTTGTCGACTGCGCTGTCCAGGCCCACCAGGGCCACGTACTTCAGCACATGGGCGTCAACCTCGGCAGCGCGCCAGCCTGGCCACTTGCTGCGCACCGCAAAGGCGATGTTCTTGCGCACCGTGAGCCAGGGCATCAGCGCATGGCCCTGGAACACCACGCCGCGCTCCAGGCTGGGGCCGGCCACCTCGCGTCCGTCCATGAACACATGGCCGCTGCTGGCCTGCTCCAACCCGGCCAGCACGTTCAGGATGGTGGTCTTGCCGCAGCCGCTGTGGCCGATGATGCAGACGAACTCACCGGCATGCATGTCGAAGTTGACGCCGTCGAACACCGGCTCGGCGGCTCCGGCATAGGTCTTGGCCAGCCCCTGCACGGTCAAAAAGGCGCTTTTAAAGAGATCGGGTTTTAATACCAGCGTAAAAGCAATACCATAGGCTGCTCCCCAAAGGTGGGCACTATGATTAATATTATCGCCGCCCTTTTTTTCCAAATAAATGGAATAGATTAGGTACAATACAGCAAAAACTAACGCTGGCATCGGAAAAAACCAAACCTCTATTTGTAGCCATGGGGCTATAAATATAAAAGAAA
>JANNMP010000458.1:0-2820 GCA_031398015.1 Burkholderiaceae bacterium | reverse complement strand
AGCACGCCGGTGTCGCCGGCAAGCCGCGCGAGGATGACGCTCTCGGCGCGCCCGGACAGGCCGTGCAGCGCGATCAGCCGGTCGGTGGTCTCGCGCACCGCGGCGTCCAGGCGCTTCGCGAGCGCGTTCATCGCCTGCTCGACTTCCGGATCGGGCCGGCTCCGATCGGTCTTCCACGAGGTGAGCCAGCGGCGCAGCTTGAGCCTGAAGCCCGGCGCGGCGCGGCTCTCGCGGTCGGCGGCGGTTGCGGCGAGTTGTGCGGCGAGGAGCGCCATCGAAGCGTCGAACACTTCGAGGTTGCTCGTGCGCCAGCTCGCGCGGATGCGCCCGAACGGGCGTCCCTTCTCTTGGGGCAGCAGCTCGCCGACGGCGCCGAGCAGCTTGTCTTCCTGCACCCAGCAGCGCGCAAATGCATCCAGCGGCAGCACGGCCAACACCCGCGCGCTGCCGGGCAGCGCCGCCAGCGTGGCCAGGTGGGCCTGCCACAACTGCAGTTGCGCCGCCTCGGCCGCCGCGCTGCCGGGTGGGCCGAGCTGGTTGAGCAGCACCACCACCGGCTTGCCCAGCAGGCCCAGCACTTGCAGTTCGGCGCCCAGGTAGCCCGCGTCGTCGGGCTGCTCGGCGGCATTGGCCAGGTACAGCGCCACGTCGGCCTCGCCCAGCACATGGCGGATGGCACGCTGGCTGGCCCAGAAGGCACGGTCACGCCAGCGGTCCCACACCTCCGTCAACACCCAGCCCAACGCATTGCCGGCCTGGGCCAGGCGGCGCGCCAGGCGCTGGCTGTCGCCAAAGCCGGGCGTGTCCCACAGCAGCAGGCGGTCACCGTCGGCGGATTCGATCAGCGTGTGCGGCTCTGCGGCTTCGGTGACATGGGCCTCGTCGCGCACGGCGCCGATGTCGCGGCCCAGCAGGGTGCGCGCCAGCGTGGTCTTGCCCACGTTGGTGTGCGAGACCAGGCTGATCGACAGCGTGCTGGGCGCGCGCACGCCCCCACTCATGCGGCAGGCGCCGACAGGTCGATGAAGCCGGGCACCACGCCCAGGCCCATCAGCAGCGCCTCCCAGGCCGCGCGGCGCTGGGCCAGGCGCTGGGCGCCGTCGGGCCCGGCCAGGCGCTGGCGGTAGCCCGATTCATCCACCGCCACACGCAACTGCGGGCGTGGCGCCGGCATGGCGGTGAGCGCGCGCACCAAGGCCTGCACCAGGGCGCCATGGCTTTCGCGCTCAGGGGTGGCGGTCAGCGCAAACAGCAGCACCAGCAGCGCCGGCGCCTGGCGTTGCCCGGCCGCCAGCGCCTGGCTGGACGGCACCGGCTCGGCCAGCCGCGCCAGCATCGGCGGCAGCCAGGTGGCGAGCTTGTCCTCGGCACCCAGCGGCAGGCCGGGCTGCACATCGCAGCACAGCCCCGGGCCCAGCCAGCCCACCAGCGCCGGGCACACCGCCGCCAGGCGTGACGCGTCCAGCCGGTAGCTGTAGGGCAGCACAGCCACCGGCCGGCTGATGCACAGGTCAGCCAGATCGGCCGCCTCGGTCTGCAGCAGGCGCTGCAGTTCAATGGCAACGGGCAGTGGCATGTCGGCCGCCAGCGCATGTGCCTGGCGCAGCGCCAAGGCGGCCAGCAGCGCACGCGGCAGCACCACGCCGGCCAGCAGCGTGATCGCCCAGCGGTGGATCCACGGCGCCGCGTTTTCACCACCGCCGGCCGACAGGCGCAAGCCGGCCAGCGCATCGGCCGTTGGCAGCGGCTGGCCGGCGACGGCCGACGCCGGGCCCAACAGCACGGCGAGCAAGCTGTGCACCTGGTCCGGCTGCAGGAAGGTGCTGTCCCAGCCGGCCTGGTAGTCCAGCACCAGGCCCCGGCCATACAAGGCCAGCACCGCGCCCAGCGCCAGCAGCGCAGCGCCCGCATGCAGCAGCGCACGCCCGCGCGCGGCCAGCAGCGGCTGGCTGTGGGCCAGCCAATCGGCAGTGAAGGCCGACAGCGCGGCCTGCACCGGTGTGGCCGCTGCTGCCGCAGCTTGGCGCAGGCCTGCCCAGCGCCCGCCGGCCGCCATCTGCCAGCGCGCCAGCGCCTGCATCAAGGCCAGCGGCAAGGCCACGGCAGCCGCGCCGCTGCGCAGGGCCTGCCATGCCAGCATGGCAAACACCGCCAGGTTCCAGACCAGCAAGCCCAGCAGCGGCAGCGCCAGCAAATTGATCTGTTGCGGCTGCCCGGGGCGCAAGCCCAGCGGGCTGTCGCCGAGCAGGCCCAGCAGCAGCGCGCCGGCCAGCAGCACCAGCACCGGCACGGCGCCCAGCGGCCGCCGCACAGCAGCCAGCGCCGGGCGCAGGCCGGGGTCACGTTCGGCCAGGCGGCCCAGGGCCAGGTGGGCGCGTTGCGCCAGCCAGGCCTCGGGCCCGGCCTGCGCACTGGTGGAAGGCTCGCCCACCAGGCGCCGCGCTTCACGGCCGGCCCAGCTGACATCGTCAGCCGGCAATGCCGCAGCGCGCTCCAGTGAGCGCACCAGCAACACAGCACGGGCGTCGGTCTCGGTCATCGGTGGCAAGGCGGCCAGCCGGCGCTGCGGCGGCGTGGAAGGTTTGGGTGGCGGTGCGGCCGTGCCGCTGGCGCCAAGAGGCTGGCTGCCACGTTGCACCGGGCCGGCTGCTGGCATTGTGCCGGGCCCACCACGGCGGGCTGCGCCCGGCCCCCTGCCTGGGGGCTGGGCAATGCCCGAGGCCGCCCAGTGCCCGCCAGCACCGCCCAAGCGCCGCCAAAGCACCGCCCAAGCACCGCTCAACCACTGCCCAAGCCCCGCAGACACGCCCGCCAAATGCA
>JANNMP010000413.1:0-11046 GCA_031398015.1 Burkholderiaceae bacterium | reverse complement strand
CCCCCCCCCGGGGGGTTAGCCCGGATTTTCCTGGTCCTGTGGACGGGTCTTGCGTGGCACGGAGCCGGGGTTTCACGCCCGGCGCGGCCTGCAAGGCACCCCAGCGGCCCGGCAAAGCCGGTTCCGCGGCGTGCACTGGGTCAACGCCCAGCTTCGGCAAGCAAGAGCTTCAGGTCGTCAGCCAGCGCCTGGGCGCCACTGCCGTAGCGGGTGAACAGGCGCACCCGGCCCTTGGCGTCGAACACATACGAGCCGGCGGTGTGGTCCACGGTGTAGCTGGTGTCGGTCTGGCCCGGCACCTTGTTGAAGAACACCTTGAACTCCTTGGCCGCCGCCAGCGTCTGCTCGGGTGTGCCACGCAGCGCGGTGATGTCAGGGCCGAAGTTGGCAGCGTAGGCCTTGAGCAGCTCGGCCGTGTCACGCGCCGGGTCAACGGTGACGAAGATGCCCTGCACCCGCGCGCCATCGGCACCCAGCGTGCGTTTGACCTCGGCCAGCTCGGCCATGGTGGCCGGGCACACGTCAGGGCACTGGGTGTAGCCGAAGAACACCACCACCACCTTGCCCTTGTAGTCAGCCAGGTTGCGGGTGCGGCCGTCGGGGTCGGCCAGCGACAGCGTGCGGGCGTACTCGGCGCCGGTGATGTCGATGCCCTTGAAGCTGGGCTTGCCGCTGCCGGGCATGGCGCCGTCGCAGGCAGCCAGCGCCAGCGTTGCAACCGACAGCAAGGCGAGGCGGCGTGTGAACAACATCAGAGCCATGGCAGCAGGTAGTGGTCAAGCAGCAGCGCCGCGAACAGCAGCGACAGATGCCAGATGGAAAAGCGGAAGGTCTTGCGCGCCAGTGCGTCGCTGTAGCGGCGCCACAGCAGCCAGCCGTAGGCGATGAACCAGCCGCCCAAGACCACTGCGCACGCCAGGTACAGCCAGCCGCTCATGCCGATGACGAACGGCAGCAGCGTGGCGGCGAACAGCACCAGGGTGTAGAGCAGCACATTGAGGCGTGTGAAATCACTGCCATGGGTCACCGGCAGCATTGGCAGGCCCGCGCGGCGGTAGTCTTCAACCCGGTACAGCGCCAGTGCCCAGAAGTGCGGCGGCGTCCACAGAAAGATGATCAAGCACATCACCAGCGCCTCGGGCCCCACGTCGTTGCGCATCGCGGCCCAGCCCAGCACCGGCGGCATCGCACCCGATGCGCCACCGATGACGATGTTCTGCGGCGTCATCGGCTTGAGCACCACGGTGTAGACCACCGCATAACCCACGAAGGTGGCAAAGGTCAGCCACATCGTCAGCGCATTCACCCACCAGTACAGCAGCGCGCTGCCCAGGCTGCACAGCACGGCCGAGAACAGCAGCGCCTGGGCGGTGCTGAGTTCACCCTTGGCGGTGGGGCGCCAGGCGGTGCGCGCCATCTTGCTGTCGATGGCTTGCTCCACCAGGCAATTGAAGGCCGCCGCCGCGCTGGCCACCAGCCAGATGCCGATGGTGGCCGGAACGGCCAGCTGCAATGTGGGCCAGCCGGGCTCGGCCAGCAACATGCCGATGACGGCACAGAACACGATCAACTGCACCACCCGGGGCTTGGTCAGCGCCAGGTACTGCCGCACACGGGTGGACGTGGGGCTGGGGGACAGGACAGAAGCGGTCATCGGCAGAACAGCAGATTCTAGGAGGCGATGGTCGGCCGCCTGGCCATTGCCAGGCTGGCGGGCGCCGCAGCGGCCGGCGCCTGCAACTGCGCCGCCGCATGCAGCCGCGCCCACAGCGCGGTCAGCACCGCCACCAGCAGCGCCGCACCCACACTGTGGGCCAACGCAGCGGCCATCGGCCAGCCCAGCACCACATTGCCCAGGCCGCTGGCCAGTTGCCAGGCCAGCAAGCCCAGCAGCGCCAGCGCAAAGCCGCGTGCACCAGCGGCAGGCGCATGCCACAGCCGCCAGGCCAGTGCGCCCAGAGCCAGCACCACCAGCAGCGCAAACAGCCGGTGCGCCATGTGGATGGCCACCAGTGCGTCAAAGCCCAGCGCACTGCCCTGCGCTGTCTGGCCGAGGTGGCGCAAGACGCTGAAGCCCTGGCGCCAGTCCATCGCCGGCCACCACTGGCCGCTGCAAGCCGGAAAGCCCTGGCAGGCCAGCACCGCGTAGTTGGTGCTGACCCAGCCACCGAGTGCGATCTGCAGCAACACCAGGCCAAGCACCGCCAGCACCCAGCGCGGTGCCAGCGGCGGATGGCGCAGCGCCTGCAGTGCCAGCGGCCGCGCCTGGAAGCGTTCATGCTGCAGCACCAGCAGCACCAGCAGCACTTGCGCGCCCAGCAGGTGCAGCGTGACCACCGCCGGGTACAGCTTCAAGGTGACGGTGTACTTGCCGAACAAGCCTTGCACCAGCACCCAGGCCAGCGTGGCGGTGGCCCACCAGGGCGAGTGCGGCAGTTGGGCCCTGGCGCGCCAGGCCATGGCCGTGGCCACCAGGATCAGCGCGCCCACGGCCATCGCCAGGTAGCGGTGCAGCATCTCGATCCAGGCCTTGCCGGTGGTGACCGGGCCGCTGGGCATCGCGGCTTGCGCGGCCTGGATCTCGGCCACCGCGCCCAGCGGGCTGGCAGCGCCATAGCAGCCCGGCCAATCAGGGCAGCCCAGGCCGGAATCGGTGAGCCGGGTGAAGGCGCCGACGGCGATCAGGTCGAGCGTGAGGAACAGGATCAATGCGGTCAGCGCCGCCAGCTTCTGCGGCAGCGGCGCGCCGCGCTGGCGCAACCACCACCAGGCCAGCGGCAGCAACGCCAGCACCGCCGCCAGGCCCAGCAGGCGCAGCAGCGGTGACCAATCCACCAAGGCGTGGGCAGCGTGCATCAGGCCAGACGCCTAGCGCTGCGCGGCCGATGCCGCTGGCAGCGCGGGCGCAGCAGCGCCGATCAAGGCCTGGCGGCCTGGTTTGTCCCAGCCGCCTGATGCGCGCAGCAGGCGGTCGATGTCGCGCTTGAGCTTGGCCGGGTCGGCCTGGGCCGGTGCGCGCATCATCCATTCGCCCAGCGGGTCAACGATGTAGAGGTGGTCTTCAAGTGCCTGGCCGGGCGCCGGCTTCAGCCAGGCCGCCACGGCGGCACGCGGCAGGCGCAGCAAGTGCATGCCGGGCGTGGCCGCCAGCGCCTGCTGCAACGCCGGTGCCACTGGCGCGTCATCGACCACCAGCCACAGCTTGTCGATGCGCTCACGTTCACGGCCGGTCATCTCACGCAACTGGCGCTGCAGAAACAGCTGCTGCTCGCAGGCCGGACCGCAGGCGCCGCTGTCCACCACCACCAACAACCACTGACCGGCCAGGCCGCGCAACACCTGCGGCGCACCGCCAGCCACCGGCAAGGCTGGCAATGCCGGCATCGGCACGGTGGGTTGGATCAGCGTGCTGTAGGCGGTGGCGCCGCCGCTGGGGCGGGCACCGTGGTACAGGCTGTAGCTGGCGATGACGGGCGCCGCGCAGGCAGCCAGGATCAGCAGCATCTTGAAGCGGCCGCTGGCACGCTGGCGGGTCAGCGCCTCAGCCGGCTGCGGCAGCGAATGCACGGTCAGGCCCAGGGGCTCGGAGGCTTGTTTCATTCGGCGGGGTGGGTCGAGGCCGCGCCGTGCGGCCGGGGTTGTGGATGGGGTTGTGGATGGGGTTGAGGAAGCAAGCGCGGGCGAATCACTTGAAACCACAGCGTCAGGCCGGCCAGCAACGCGCAAAGCGCAAACCACTGGAAGGCGTAGCCGTGGTGCTTGCCGATGCCCACAGCCACACGCGGCCATTGGCGCAACAAGCGGTCGTCGGGCGGCGGCGTTGCAGCGCCGGCCTCGCCAGAGCGCGTGGGCTGAGACTGCTGCAACGACAGCGGCCGCAGTGCCACACCGATCTCACGCGCCAACACTTCAAGGTCCAGATTTTGACGGATCGGCCCTTGCTCAGCGCTGCCCAGGGTCAACAGCTTGCCCGGTGGTGGCGCCAGATGGCCCGGCACCAGCACCTGGCCCGGCTGGTCGGGCAGCGGCTGCAGACGGCTGCGCTGGGCAAAATCGCGTGGCATCCAGCCGCGCTGCACCAGCACCGCGTCGCCTGGCGCCAGCAGCAGCGGCGTGAGCACCACAAAACCCTGGCGTGCGTTCATCTGCCGGTTGTCCAGGTACAGCGTGTGCTCGGGCAACCAGCGCCCGCGCAGCAACGTGGGCCGGTGGTGCTGCGCTTCGGCTTGCCCCGCAGTGACCGGCAGTTCGGCCTGCGGCAGCGGTGGCATCAGGGCCCGGGCGTCGATGCGCGCTTGCAGCGCCAGCTTTTGCTCGGCCCGGTCAAGCTGCCACCAGCCCAGCCGCGCCGTGGCCAGGATCGCCAGGCCCGCAGCAGCCAGCAGCAGCAAGCGCCGTCTGCCGGCCGCTTTGCCTGGCCGGACAGACGGCAGCTTTGGCCCGGCGCTCAGCATGCCGATGCCCGCAGCCGATAATCGGCGCCGATGAAAACCGTGATCGTCATCACCCTGGTGCTGGTGCTGGCCGTGCTGGCCGGTGCCGGATTGTTGATGCTGCGCAGGGGCGGCGCCGACGGCTCACGCGATGGCCGCATGGCGCGCGCGCGCTGGCGCTGCGGGTGGGGCTGTCGATCGCGCTGTTCATCTTCATCCTGGCGAGCTGGGCCATGGGTTGGATCCGGCCCACCGGCCTGCCGATGGGCTGACGCAGCGCTGAGCCCGCCCCATGAAAAAGGCCGGCTGCAAGCCGGCCTTTGCACGCTGACCGGCAGCAAGCTCAATCGGTCTGCGCCACCACATGCACGGCCACTTCGACGACCACGTCGCCGTGCACCGCCACTTGCACCGGGAATTCACCCAGCGCTTTGAGCGGGCCGTTGGGCATGCGCACCTGTGACTTCACGACCTCGAAGCCCAGCTTCTTCAGGCCGTCGGCCACGTCGGCATTGGTCACCGAGCCAAACAACCGGCCATCCACACCGGCCTTCTGGGCGATGGTGACGGTCTTGCCGCTGAGCTTCTCGCCCACGGCCTGGGCTGCGCCCAACTTGTCGGCGGCGGTTTTTTCCAGGTCGGCGCGGCGGGTCTCGAACTCCTTGATGGCTGATTCGGTGGCACGCCGCGCTTGCTTGGTGGGGATCAGGAAGTTGCGGGCAAAGCCGTCCTTGACCTTGACCACATCACCCAGGGTGCCCAGGTTGGCCACTTTTTCGAGCAGGATCACTTGCATGTTGGCTGCTCCGGTCAGGTGCGGTGCTGGTCGCTGTACGGCACCAGGGCCAGGAAGCGCGCACGCTTGATGGCCACGGTGAGCTGGCGCTGGTAGAACGCACGCGTGCCGGTCAGGCGGGCGGGCGTGATCTTGCCGTTCTCGCCGATGAAGTCACGCAGGGTGTCCACATCCTTGTAGTCGATCTCTTCGACATTGGCGACGGTGAAACGGCAGAAACGCTTTCGCTTGAACAACAGCGACTGCGTGTTGCGCTTGGGCTTGCGGTCTTTGGAAAACTTACCTTTACCACGTGGCGGGGGCATGGTGAACCTCTTTCAGTTGGGTGCCGGGCGCTCTGCGCCAGGCGTTGATTCGGGGGCGTCGGGTGCCAGCTCGGTGATGTGAAACAGCATGCCGCGACCATTGCGCGCCGTGCCCAGAAAGCCGCCGAACAGGCCGGTGCTGCCAAGGGCCAGTGCGCCCAGGGGCCGCGACAGCGCGCCGATGGCCACGGCCTTGATCTCCAGCGAGACCTGGCGTGGCTGCCCGTCTTCGGTCACCGTGCCGGCATGTTGCAGCCTGCAGTCGATGGCCGGCAGACCGGCGGGCGTGTAGCGCACGGCACCCCGCTCAGCCAGCTGGGCCGACAGAACCAGGCGGTTCATCGGCGCTGCCAGCCAAGGCGCGGCAGGGCTGTGTCAATCAGGCGCTGGCCTCCTGCACGGGGGCCTTGCGGGCTTCTTCCTTCTCGACCGCCTTCATCATCACCGACGGGTTGGTCTCGGCCTTGGCCTTGACCACGGTCAGGTGGCGCAGCACGGCGTCGTTGAAGCGGAAGCCGGTCTCGATTTCAGCCAGGGTTTCCTTGCTGCATTCGATGTTCAGGCACACATAGTGCGCCTTGGCCAGCTTCTGGATCTGGTAGGACAGCTGGCGCCGGCCCCAGTCTTCAACCCGGTGCAGCTTGCCTGCGGCGGCGGTGACGATGCCCTTGTAACGCTCCAGCATGGCTGGAACCTGCTCGCTTTGATCCGGGTGGATCAGCAGCACGATCTCATAGTGACGCATGCACACTCCTTGTGGGTTCAGGCTGGCCCTTTGGATTGCCGATTGCCATTCGGCAGGCCTGCCGGAAGCTGCCCGCACCGGCGACATGCCAGGCGGTGCAGCAAGCGCTGCTGCACCAGCGTCAACGGGTGCGGCAGCTTGAGGGAAACCCGCGATTATAGCGGCTGAGGCGGGCCAGATTGGTTTGCCGGCGCCTGCGCCGGTTCAGGGACCCGCAGCGCGTCGGCCATCGCCAGCTCGCCGGCAGCCGGTGGCCGGCTGAGCAGGCTCACCAGCACCAGCACCAGGCAGCCCGCCGGCACGCCGAAAACTCCAGCGGCCACTGGCTCGATGCCGAACCAGCGCAGGTCGGCAGCGGCACCAGCGTCGATGTCAGCGAGGCCGAAAAAAGCGCGCGGCCCGGCCAGGCTGCGCGCCATGTACCACAGGCACAGCAGCGCGCCGGTGAGCATGCCGGCCACCGCGCCAGCGCGGTTGGCACGGCGCCAGAAAATGCCCATCACCAGCGCCGGAAAGAACGTGGCCGCCGCCAATGAAAACGCCGCTGACACAAACGGCAGGATCGCGGTGATGCGCAGCGACGCCACCCAGGCGGCCAGCACCGCCGTGACCAGCACCATCAGCTTGCTGAACATCACCCGCTTGATGGCCGAGGCGCCAGGCCGCACGACGCGGAAGAAAAAGTCGTGCGACAGCGCGTTGCTGATCGTCAGCAGCAGGCCGTCGGCGGTGGACAGCGCCGCTGCCAGCCCACCAGCGGCCACCAGGTAGGTGACGACCAGCGGCAGACCGCCCAGCTCGGGCGCGGCCAGCACGATCATGTCAGCGCCCAGGCGCAGCTCGGCAAACTGCAGCAGGCCGTCGCCGTTGATGTCCTGCGCCGACACCAGGTTTGCATCGAGCTTGCTCCAGCGCGCAATCCACTGCGGCAGGTTGGCGATGCTGCTGCCCACCAACTGGGTGAACACCTGGTACTTGACCATCACGGCCAGCGCCGGCGCGCTCAGGTACAGCAGCACGATGAAGCTCAGCGACCAGGCCACCGAGCGGCGGGCCTGCGACACCGACGGCGTGGTGTAAGAGCGCGTCAACACATGCGGCAGCGCCGCCGTGCCCAGCATCAGGCAGAACACCAGCGCCAGGAAGTTGGCACGCGATCGCACCCCGGCGCCGCCATCGGCGCCCACCACGCCAGCCTGCGGCGCCAGGCCGGCCAGCGGCTGGGCATGGCTGCGGGCCTGGTCACGCTCACGCTGGTAGGCGCTGCGCGCCTCGGCCTCGGTGGCGGGCATGCGGTCAAGGCGGCGCTGGGCCTGCTGGATCGCTGCCAGCGGCGCATTGGCGGCCTGCATGGCGGCGACTTGCTGCGCCAGGTGTGCGGCGTCGGCCACCATCGCCGCCGGCACATCGGCCAGCTTGCGCTGGGCGGCGTCGGCACGCTCGGCCAGCAAGCGCCGCACCCCCAGCTCGGCCGGGTCGGCCAGCAACTGGGCCTCACGCTGGCTGACCAGCTGCAGCTGCTGGCCGTAGCTGAACACCGGCAGCCAGGAGCCCGTCTGGTTGATGCTGAGCCACAGCACCGGCACGGTGTAGGCAATGATCAGCACGATGTACTGCGCCACCTGGGTCCAGGTGACGGCGCGCATGCCACCCAGGAAGCTGCACACCAGCACCCCGCCCAGGCCGACGAAGATGCCGATCTCGAAACTGAAGCCGGTCAGGTGCGAGGTGACCAGGCCGACGCCATAGACCTGCACCACCACGTAGACAAAGCTCACCAGCACGGTGGCCGCCACCGCGATCAGCCGCACCGCCTGGCCGCCGTAGCGCGCGCCCAGAAAGTCGGGGATGGTGAACTGGCCGAAGCGGCGCAGATACGGTGCCAGAAGGATGGCCACCAGGCAGTAGCCCCCCGTCCAGCCCAGGATGTAGGCCAGGCCGTCGAAGCCCTGCAGGTACAACACACCGGCGGTGCCGATGAAGCTGGCGGCCGACATCCAGTCGGCCGCCGTGGCCATGCCGTTGTACATCGCCGGCACACGGCGGCCGGCGACGTAGTACTCGGCCTCGTCGGTGGTGCGGCTGGCCAGGCCGATGCCGGCATATACCAGCACGGTGGCGATCAGAAAGCTGCCGCCGATCCAGCCGCGTGACCAGCCATGGCGCTCCAGCAGCGCCAGCGCCGCCACGAACAGCACCACCGCCAGCGTGAACAGCCCGTAGCGCCAGTGCAGCGTGCGCGCAAAGCGCCGGGTGGCATCCACCGCCGTACTGCCGACGTTCAGCGCGCGGCCAGGCGGGTCCAGGTGTCGACCACCGAATCGGGGTTCAGCGAGATCGACGCAATGCCCTCGTCGGCCAGCCAGTCGGCAAAGTCAGGGTGGTCACTGGGCCCCTGGCCGCAGATGCCGATGTACTTGCCGCTGGCGCGGCAGGCGGCAATGGCGCGGCGGATCAGCGCCTTGACGGCTGGGTCACGCTCGTCGAAATCATCGGCCAGCTGCTGCAGGCCCGAGTCACGGTCGAGCCCCAGCGTCAACTGGGTGAGGTCGTTCGAGCCGATGCTCATGCCGTCGAAGTGTTCGAGGAACTGCTCGGCCAGGATGGCATTGCTGGGCACCTCGCACATCATGATCACGCGCAGGCCGTTCTGGCCACGCGCCAGGCCTCGCCCGGCCAGCAGCTGCCCCACCCGCTCGGCCTGGCGCACGGTGCGCACAAACGGCACCATGATCTCGACGTTGTTCAGGCCCATGTCGTTGCGCACGCGCTTGATGGCTTCGCACTCCATCGCAAAGGCATCGGCAAACTCGCCGCTGATGTAGCGGCTGGCACCGCGAAAGCCCAGCATCGGGTTCTCTTCATCGGGCTCGTAGCGTGAACCACCGATCAGCTTCTTGTACTCGTTGCTCTTGAAATCACTCAGCCGCACGATCACCGTCTTGGGCCAGAACGCGGCGGCGATGGTGGCCACACCTTCGACCAGCTTGTCGACATAGAACGCCCGCGGGCTGGCGTGGCCACGCGCAACAGACTCCACCGCCTTCTTCAGGCCGGGGTCGATGTTGGGGTAGTCGAGGATCGCCTTCGGGTGCACGCCGATGTTGTTGTTGATGATGAATTCAAGCCGCGCCAGGCCCACGCCGCTGTTGGGGATCTGCGCAAAGTCGAACGCCAGGCCGGGGTTGCCCACGTTCATCATGATCTTCACCGGGCAGTGGGGCAGCTCACCACGGCGCACCTCGGTCACCTCGGTGTCGAGCAGGCCGTCGTAGATGGTGCCGGTGTCGCCCTCGCTGCAGACCACGGTGACGAGTGCGCCGTCGCTGAGCTTCTCGGTGGCGTCACCACAGCCCACCACCGCCGGGATGCCCAGCTCGCGCGCGATGATGGCCGCATGGCAGGTGCGCCCGCCCCGGTTGGTGACGATGGCGCTGGCGCGTTTCATCACCGGCTCCCAGTTCGGGTCGGTCATGTCGGTGACCAGCACATCACCCGGCTGCACCTTGTCCATCTCGCTCAAGTGCGACACCAGGCGCACCGGGCCGGTGCCGATCTTCTGGCCGATGGCGCGGCCTTCGGCCAGCACCGCACTGCGCTGGGCCGCCGTGCCCTTGAGCTTGTAGCGGTGCTCCACCTGGTTGCCGGCCTGGCTTTTCACCGTCTCGGGCCGGGCCTGCAGGATGTAGAGCCGGCCGTCTTCACCGTCCTTGCCCCACTCGATGTCCATTGCCCGGCCGTAGTGCTGCTCGATGACCAGCGCGTACTGCGCCAGCTCGACCACGTCGGCATCGTTCAAGGCATAGCGGTTGCGCTGCTCGGGCGGGTTGTCGACAGTGCGCACCAGGCGGCCGGTGGCCAGGCGTTCGTCGGTGGGCGTGAACTCCATGCGGATCAGCTTGCTGCCCAGCGTGCGGCGGATGATCGGCGCACGGCCGGCTTTCAGCCCAGGCTTGTGCACATAGAACTCATCGGGGTTCACCGCGCCCTGCACCACCGTCTCACCGAGGCCGTGGCTGGCGGTGATGAACACCACGTCCTCGAAGCCGCTCTCGGTGTCGATGGTGAACATGACGCCGGCCGCGCCCAGGTCACTGCGCACCATGCGCTGCACGCCGGCCGACAAGGCCACGTCGGCATGGGCATAGCCCTTGTGCACCCGGTAGCTGATGGCGCGGTCGTTGTAGAGGCTGGCGAACACCTCTTTCATCTTGTGCAGCACATCGGCGATGCCATGCACGTTCAAGAAAGTTTCCTGCTGGCCGGCGAACGACGCGTCAGGCAGGTCTTCGGCAGTGGCCGACGAGCGCACCGCAAAGCTGGCGGCCGGGTTGCCGGCAGTGAGTTCGGCAAACGCGCCACGCACCGCGGCTTCGAAGTCAGCTGGCAGCGGCGCATCAATCACCCATTGGCGGATTTGCGCACCGGCGCTGGCCAGCGCGTTCACGTCATCGGTGTCCAGCGTGGCCAGCCGGGCATTGATCTTGTCAGTGAGGCCGCCGTGGGCCAGAAACTGGCGGAAGGCATGGGCCGTGGTGGCAAAGCCGCCGGGCACCCGCACGCCCGAGGCAGCCAGCTGGCTGATCATTTCGCCGAGGCTGGCGTTCTTGCCGCCAACCACCTCGACATCGTGCATTCTCAGGTGCTCAAAGGGGATGACCAGGGCGGCCGCCAGATGGGTGAAAGACATGGAAACACTCCGGGATGGTGGGAAAACCGGGGGGCGCAGCGGCGCGAGCCGGCCCGCACACCCAGGCACGGCCCGGC
>JANNMP010000383.1:0-3901 GCA_031398015.1 Burkholderiaceae bacterium | reverse complement strand
AACGACACCACCGGGATCTTGATCTCGCCTTTGATCTTCGGAATCCATCGCAGGCCGTCGCGACGCAGGCGGTTGGCATCGGCGGCAGCAGTGAGTTTGAGCGCAGACGCGTTCAGCACCGTGCTGCCGGCGGCATCACCGTCGATGGTGTAGACAATGGCGTTGGTGTCGAGCACGTTCTTGGTGAGGACGCCGGTGATGGTGCCGTCACCGCCCAGCGCGCCCCAGGCAAACGCGAAGCTGCCGCCGAATGCCAGGCCCTGGGCAAACAGCGGGCGTGGGCCGCCGGTGATGTTCTGCAGCACCGACACGTACTTGGCCCCGGTGGCGGTGGGCACGCTGGGGAAGGTGGTGAACAGCGTGGACGTGACCAGCGCGCTGATGTCGGCCCAGTTGGCGCTGGGGTATTTGGGCAGGCCGGCCAGCGCCTGGGCGCTCATCTGCATCGCCGCAAACTGGTTGAACAGCTCGGTGTCGGCCATCACGCCGCACATCGGCATGGCGCCGTGGTACGCCACCTTGTTGTTGGCGGTGGCGGCGGCCTCGGCCTCGATGGCCGCACCGGTGATGTGCCCGCCCATCGAGAGGCCGGTGATGTACAGCCGGGTGGGTGCGGCCAGCGTGCGGCCAGCGGCGGCGGTGATCTTGTTGAACTCCAGCGCCAGCGCGTTGGTGTCTTCGACCCCGGCGCGCACGTCGTAGTAGTTCTTGCTGTAGCTCGACGCCGCCCAGGCGTAGCCGTTCTGGATCAGGTGGCGGCGGATGGCGGGTGGGTCCACGGTCAGCGCCGCGCCGGTGCCGCGGAAGCCGTGGGCGTACATCACCAGCTTGCCGTTCCAGTTGGCCGGCACCTCGACCTGGTAGGCCGCGCCGCCCAGCACGCCGGCATAGCGGCTGGTGCTGGACATGGCCACGGTGTCACCGGGCGCGGCGGCCATCGCGTCAAAGGTGGTGGCGGCCGTGGTGGTGAAGGTGCGGGTGTCGTGCGGGCGGGTCTCTTCAGCGGCAACGGTGTCGTCATCACCACCGCCGCAGGCGGCGAGCATCATGGTGGCAACAACCACGGCCGTGGGCCGCATGTGGGCAAGTTGTTGGGCAAGCTGGTGGGCAAAACGCTGCATCGTGTGTCTCCTGTGGAAAAGAAGGCGCCCGGTGGGCCCGGGCGTGCAGCCGCAGCGTAGCGGCGGCACCGCAGCGGGCCAGGCGTGCTTTCCCTTGGCGGCCGTCGCGCGCGCGACAGGGTCGGCAGCCGCGCTGTCGATGCCTACAGCGGTGGCCGCACCCGCAGCTCGGGCCGGGGGACGGGCTTGAAATCGGTGCTGCAACCGGGCTGCGCCAGCGTGCCCACCAACAGGCCCAGCGCGTTGACCACCGCCTGCAGCGCCTGCTGCTGGGGGGCCGTCAGCGGCGCCTCGTAGCCGGCCAGCGGTGCGGCCGCAGGCAGCCCGGCACGCTCGATCAGCGTGGCCAGCGGTGTGGCATGGGGCAGCTGGCTGTCGAGCGCGGTCAGCACCGCCGGCGCACGCTCTTGCACCATCTTCAGCAGCACGCCAAGACGCACCCAGCGCTGCTCGTCCCAGCCGGCGCTGGGCGCGCCGTCGGCAGCGGGCACAAAGCGGTCGATCAGCTGCTGCACGGCGGCTTCACCACGCTCGGCCACATCGTTGATGGTCTTTGCTTCCATGTTCAGGTTCAGGCCGCCTTCGTTCTTGTCCAGGCGCACGCGTGCGATGCGGTCACGCACGCCGGGCATGCGCGACAAAGCGTTGTCGTTCCAGTTCTGCATTGCACCCAGGATGGCCGACAGAAAGCCGCCAAAGCGGGTGGCGCCGGGCGCGCCGGGTGCGTCGAAGCGGTTCCAGCGCTCGCCATGGCCGGTGTCGTAGCGCTGCGGCAGGTAGACCATGTCCTCGCGGCCAGGGATCTTGTCTTCCAGGTTGATGCCGAAGGTGGGCCAGGCCGGCACCAGGCCGTCGAACAAATGCATCGGGAAGTTGCTGCTGATGCCGCCGTCACTGAACCAGCAGCGGCGGAACTGTGCCCGCCCTGCCGGGTCATGGTCGATCGCCCACAGCGGCAGCGCAGCGAACAAGAACGGAAAGCTCAGGCTCATGCGCGCGGCCAGGATCACCGGGAAGTGCTCTGGCGGCGGCAGGCCCACCAGGCCCAGCGTTGCAGCGTCTTGCAGCGTGGGGTCGCGCCCGGCGCGCGTTGGCTCAGGCACATAGGGCTTGGCCTGCTTGCACATCCACTGCAGCACGTCATCGGGCAAGTAGCGCGCCAGCTCGGCGGGGCTGAAGAACAGCCGCTCCTGGCTGCGAAAGCGGCTGCCGGTGTCGTCATGTTCGGCCAGCGGAAAGATGTAGGGCCGGCCGTGGCCCAGGTTGGTGGAGAACATCTGCAGGTCGATGGACTTGCGCCGCACACTCGCTGGCGGTGGGTAGCGCTCCACCGGCCCGCCTTTGGCCGCCCACAGTTGGCCGAAGGTCAGCGGGTCAGCGCCTGCGGGCAGGCCGGCGGCCTGCTGGATCAGGCCGTGCAGCCAGGGTGTCAGCGCCGGGTGCTGGGCGTCTTCGGTCAGGCCGGTGCACAGGCCAAAGCCGTTGGGCACCACACGCTTGCTGATGTCGAAGTAGACGAAGCCGCCGATCGTGATGATCAGCAGCAGCACCAGGCTGAGCAGCGCTGCCAGCGTGCCTGCAGCCACCAGCGCCCAGGCCGCCAGCAGCACACTGACCAGCACCGCCAGCCAATAAGCCTTGAACGCACCCATCAGCACCCAGCCCACACGCTGCCAGGTGCCACCGCTGTTCAACGCCGTGACCAGCACCGAGAACAGCCGCCGTGTGCCCGGCTGGGCCTGGAACAGGCTGAGCAGCTTGCGCTGGCCGGGCTTGACTTCTCGCTTCAGTTCGTCGGGCAGAGCCCTGAGCAAGTCGAAGCCGGCGCGCGATCCGCTCTGGCGGCGCTGGTACTCGGCGGCGGCGGTGACCGCCGCCGCAATCGCCCCGGCCGAGGTGCCGCCGATGCTCTTGAAGTGGTAGTGGTGCGACAGGCGCTCGATGGCGCCCGGGTAGACCACGCCGCTGGTGATGCCGCCTTTCATCACCAGGTCGCAGAAGCGGTCGGCGGGCGGCTCGGTGGGTGGCTGGGCGCTTGCGGTGGCTTGCTCGGGCATGGCGTCGGGCACGGCTTGTTCTCCTGGTGCGGGGTGTTTGGCCACAACGGTCGCAGATCGGCTGCACCTTGTCCATCCGGATCAGGCCATGGTGTGCACTGCCGGGTGCAGGCGCCGCAGCAGCCGCAGCAGCAGCAGGATGGCCTAATCCCGCAGAAACGCGACCACCCGCGAGGGCTGCGGCATCTGGCGCTGGTCGCGCCGAAGCCATGCAGCAGGTTCAGCGGCGGAGCGCCCTTGGGCGCGCGCGCTGCCCCAGCCTCATGCAGCAGGCGCAGCGCCACTGCTGCTGCGCACCACCAGCGTGGTCTGCAGCAGGGTGTTGCTGCAGCGCTGGCCGCCCAGCTGCGACAGCAGCGACTGCACCAGCGCCTGGCCCGCCTCGGCAATTTGCTGGCACACAGTGGTCAGCGCCGGGTGGAAGAACGCGGCCAGCGGGATGTCGTCATAACCGACCACGCGCACGTCCTCGGGCACACGCAGGCCATGCCGGCGCAGGCTGTTGATCACCGTCATCGCCATCAGGTCGCTGGCGGCAAACAAGGCATCAAACGGCTGGCCCTGCTGCAACTGCGTGGCCACGGCCTGCTGGATGCGCTCAGTGACGAAGGGCACTTGCAGCACCTGCGCTGCGTGCACCGGCCGGCCGGCGTCGGCATGGGCCGCAGCCCAGCCCTGCTGGCGCAGGTGGATCTCGGGCAGGCTGTGGTCGCCCATGAACAG
>JANNMP010000382.1:0-2686 GCA_031398015.1 Burkholderiaceae bacterium | reverse complement strand
CACCTGGAGCGTGAATTCGGCACCGCCAGTGCGGCGCGCTACTGGACAATCTTCGAGGGCTTGCGCAGTGAGCTCGGCTATGCGGACTACCTGGGCGCGCTGCAGCGCTACCGTCTCGATGCCGAGCTGGGGCAAGGCAGTGACCTGCGTCTGCTGCAAATGTCGGCCTTCCTCATCGACTACCCGTTCGCGGATCGCCTCTACCCGCGCGCTCTGGAAGTCATCGAGCACCTGAACACCTTCGGGCCCACCGTGATCCTGTCAGATGGCGACGTGGTGTTTCAGCCGCGCAAGGTTCGCCGCTCGGGCCTGTGGGAAGCCGTTTCCGGCCGCGTGCTGATCTACATCCACAAGGAGCAGATGCTCGACTCGGTGCAGCGCCACCACCCGGCGCGGCACTACGTGATGGTCGATGACAAGCTGCGCATCCTGGCCGCCATGAAACAAGTCATGCAGGATCGATTGACCACCGTCTTCCCGCGCCAGGGCCACTATGCGCTGGACCCAGCCGCAGTTGCTGCCTACCCGGCTGCGGACCTCAGCATCGAACGCATCGGGGACCTGCTGGATGTGGACATTCGCAGCCTGTTCGCACCCCAGGAAAGATCGTGAACCCCGATGAAACCCCAGCTGAACACCAACACCCGCAGGCTGCACGACCTGGGGCAACGCATTTGGCTCGACAACATCACGCGCGAGATGCAGAACAGCGGGACCTTGGCGCGCTGCATCGTTGAGCTGTCGGTGACCGGGCTGACGTCGAACCCGACGATCTTTGAACATGCGATCGGCAGCGGCGACCCCGACGACGAAGCGATCCAGAAGCTGGCGGCCAAAGGCTCGTCGAGCGAAGACATCTTCTTCGAACTCGCGCTGCAAGACCTGACGCAGGCCGCTGACCTGTTCCGGCCGAGTTACGACGCGAGCGGGGGCAGCGACGGCTGGGTATCGCTGGAAGTCTCGCCGCCGCTCGTCGTGCTGAAGGAGGACGTTCAGCCCCAACTGCACAACCGCCTCGGCGTTGCGATCGCCATGCGAACCTACAAGGCCCATTGCGACTTGCTTGCATCTGAACGGTGGCAGCGCCTGGCTGCCGCGGGAGCGCAACCGCAACGCCTGCTCTGGGCCAGCACCGGCACGAAAGGCCCTGCCGCACCTGACAGGCTTTACGTCGAAGCGCTCGCGGCGAGGCTGCAGCGCGAGGGCGTTCAGGGGTTTGCCAGATCGTGGAGCGGCTTGATGGCCCGGATTCAGGAAAAGTGTTCGCAGCCGGCAGCTGCAGCGGAAAGGGCGGGGATGGCATGAACCTCGGCTACGACAAAGCGCTCTACGTGCTGCCGTTCGATCACCGGCAGTCGTACGTGAAAGACATGTTCCATTTCAAGCCTCCACTCACCGAGCCGCAGCGCGACCAGGTCATCGACAGCAAGCAACTGATCTACGAAGGCTTCAGGCAGGCGTTGACCGAGGGTGTGCCGTTCGATGCAGCAGGCATCCTGGTGGACGAGCAATTCGGCGCCGCCATCCTGCGCGATGCACGCCAACGGGGTTGTGTCACCGCCCTGTCCGTCGAGCGCAGCGGCACGGACGAGTTCGAGTTTGAATACGGCGCCGACTTCGCCGGCCACATCGAGGCATTCGATCCCACCTTTGCCAAGGTTCTGGTGCGCTACAACCCGCAGGGTGACCCTGCGCTGAACCTGCGGCAGTTGGGACGGTTGAAGCAGTTGTCCGGGTACTGCCGGCGCAGCCAGCGCAGGTTGATGTTCGAACTGTTGGTGCCGCCGACTGACGACCAACTTGCACGTTCAGGTGGCGACAAGGACGTCTTTGATCGCCAGGCGCGTCCGCTGCTGATGCAGCTCGCCCTTCAGGCATTGCAGGACGCCGGCATCGAGCCCGACGTGTGGAAGGTCGAGGGCTTGGACCTCCACGCCGATGGTGAGCGCATGGTGCAGATCGCGCGGCGCGGCGGGCGCGACCAGGTCGGCTGCATCGTGCTCGGCCGCGGCGCCGATGAAGCCAGGGTGCGCGCTTGGCTGACCGTCGCTGGGGGCGTGCCCGGCTTCATCGGTTTCGCGGTGGGCCGCACCAGTTTCTGGGATGCGGTTTCCGGCTGCCGCGCGCGGACGCTGACGCGTGCTGAAGCAGCCACGCAGATCGCCGCGCGCCTGCGCGAGTGGGTCGATGTCTTCGAGAGCGGGCGTCTGGCACGCGTGGCCGGTGCCGATCAAACGGCGGCCGTGACAGCGCGGCCTGCGGTGGAATGAACGCCCAGGTCATGAACGCCATCCCGTCCAGCCTGCTCAGATTGCCCAGTGGTTACCACGCCATTCACCCCGACGTGAGCCTGAACTTCCAGATGAATCGGTGGTTCGGCTTGGTGGGTGATGTGAGCATGCTGGACGAGATGCGCACGGTGGCGCCGCGCATCACGACGTATGCAGACTGGCACCGCGAATTTGCGGCACTGGCGCAGCAAGCCCTCGCGAAGGGTCAGATGCTCAAGGCGGCGTACTGCCTGCGTTCGGCAGAGTTCTTTCTGCCTGCCGGCGACCCCCAGCGCCAACCGATGCGCGAGAGGTTCGTGCAACTGACGCGCGATCACTACGGCGTGAAATCCGGCGACCAACACCGGGTGCCGTATGCATACGGGCCAGTTCGCGGGTTCTTGCCCGCCTATCGC
>JANNMP010000329.1:0-7519 GCA_031398015.1 Burkholderiaceae bacterium | reverse complement strand
GCCTGTTCTGCGCAAGTAAAGGAGGAGCCGGCGAAGCCGGCGGGGGACATGGAGCAGAACAGGCCCGCCCGGCCCGGCGCGACCGCTCAAACCGTCGAACGCAGGCATTCGGCACCAACAACGACAGGCAGCGCAGAGCCCAAGACAGACATTGCGAACCAGGTTCAGCGTGCCGTATCCACCACCGTGCGCCCACGCACCTCACCGGCCATCAGCTTCGGCGCATAAACAATCACCTCGCTCAGCCCGATCTCGGTGGCCATTGAATCCAGCAGCGCTGCGTCCAGATGCCTGGCCATCAGCGCCCAGGCCTCTGCACGCTGGGCGTTGGGCACGTACACGCTGTTGATGCCGTACAGCGTGACGCCGCGCAGGATGAACGGCATCACCGTGGTGGGGAAGTCGCCACCCTGGGCCAGGCCGCAGGCGGCCACCGCGCCGTTGAAGCGGGTGGCGGCGCAGGCATTCGCCAGGGTGTGGCTGCCCACGGTGTCGACCACGCCGGCCCAGGTTTCTTTCTGCAGCGGCTTGCCCGGCTCACTGAGCGCCTTGCGGTCGGCGATTCGCGCGGCACCCAGGCCAGTGAGGTAGCCCGCTTCCTGCGGCCGGCCGGTGGAGGCCACCACGGTGTAGCCCAGCTTGCCCAGCAGCGCCACCGCGATCGAACCCACACCGCCGGCGGCACCTGTGACCAGCACCTCGCCGTCACCTGGCTGCAAGCCATGCTTTTGCAGCGCCAGCACACACAGCGCGGCGGTGAAGCCAGCGGTGGCGATCACCATCGCACTGCGCGGTGTGAACGGTGCGGGGATCTTCAGCAGCCAGCCGGCCTGCACCCGCTGGCGCTGGGTCAGGCCGCCCCAGAAGTTCTCGCCCATGCCCCAGCCGGTGACCACCACTTGATCGCCCGGCTTCCAGTCGGCGTGGCTGCTCTGCGCCACCGTGCCGGCCAGGTCGATGCCGGGCACCAGCGGCCAGTTGCGCACCACCGCGCCTTTGCCGGTGATGGCCAGCGCGTCCTTGAAGTTCAGCGTGCTCCAGGCCACGTCCACCGTCACCGGGTGGCTGGCGGGGTCGGGCAGGGCGCTGTCGTCTTGCTCGACCAGCGCGGCCTGGGTTTTCTTGTCGTCGGTCTGGCGCAGCAGGATGGCTTTGAACACAGTGGTCTCCTTGGATGGGTTTGCCATGCTGGCACGCAGGCAGCGTGGCTGGCTGTCACCCGTGGCGCAGGGCCCAGGCGCTGATGATGCTGTGCAAACGGTCCAGGCCATCGGTCAGTGCGGCCGGGCCGGGCTGCAGGATCAGCGGTGACTTGATCTCGTGCAACTCACCATCGCGCACGGCCGGCACGCTGGCCCAGCCGGGGCGCCGCGCCACTTGCTCGGGGCGGAACTTCTTGCCGCACCAGCTGCCGATGATGATGTCGGGCGCAGCGGCCACCACCTCGCCCAGGTCGGCCACGATGCGGTCGCGCCCCAGCGAGGCCAGCGCGCGCTGGGGAAAGATGTCGTCGCCACCGGCCGCGCCGACCAGCTCGCTGACCCAGCGGATGGCGCTGATCGCCGGAACGTCCCATTCTTCGAAGTACACCCTGGGCCGGCGGGGCAGGGCGGCGGCGGCGGCGCGCACCGCATCGACCCGGGCCTCCAGGCCGCTGGCGTAGGCCTCGGCTGCTGCGGCGCAGCCCACCAGCGCGCCCAGCCGCTGCACATAGCCCAGGATGCCGCCGATGCTGCGGTGGTTGCTGATCCACACCTCGACGCCGGCCTTGACCAGTGCGGCGGCAATGTCGGCCTGCATGTCGGAGAAACCGATCGCCAGGTCGGGTTGCAGCGCCAGGATCTTGTCGATCTTGGCGCTGGTGAACGCACTGACCCGGGGCTTGTCTTGTCGTGCCTGCGGCGGGCGCACGGTGAAGCCCGAGATGCCGACGATGCGGTCTTGCTGGCCCAGCGCGTACAGCACCTCGGTGGGTTCTTCGGTGAGGCAGACGATGCGCTGGGGCAGGGTGGATGGCATGGCGGTGATTGTGGATGCCGATCCAGCGTGGCCAGGCCCACACCTGCCCAACCGTCCCGCCGTGGCCTGGCTGCCGCCTGCGTGATACAACACTTTGGCACCCACCATGGCACACACCACTGCCCTCGTTGCCCCCTGCATGCCGCAGATCGATGCGCGGCACATCGCCGTGGCGATGGCGGCTGCCGGCATCGGTGCCTGGTCGTGGCACGGCAGCCAGCGCCGGCTGCAGTTGTCGCCCGAGGCCTGGGCCGTGCTGGGCCCCAGCCAGGCCGCATGGGCCGGCACGGCGCTGCGCCTGGCGCAGGTGCTGCACGCGCTGCACCCCGCTGACCGCTCAGGCTTGCGCCGGGCGCTGCAGCGCTGCCTGTCGCAAGGCCAGCCGCTGGCGCTGGACTTGCGCTGGCGCCACCCTGGCGGCCAGGTGGGCTGGCTGGCCATCACCGCTGCGCGCTTGCACGCTGACGGCGGCCTGCCGCTGCTGGTGGGCACGCTGCAAGACATCAGTGATCGCCGTGCGGCGCTGGACAGCCTGGCCCGGCAGGCGGTGCGCCAGCGCGCGCTGATCGCGCAGTCCAAGGACGGCATGCTGGTGCTCGACCAACATGGCCGCGTGCTGGACGCCAACCCGGCGCTGGCGGCCATGCTGGGCCGGCCGCTGGCCGCGCTGCCCGGTTTGTGCGCGCATGACCTGGGGGTGCTGCTGCCGTCCAGTGACATGCTGGCAGCGCTGCGCGACACACCCGGCAAGCGCATCAGCTTCGACGTGTCGGTCGATCTGCCTGACAGGCCATCGCTGGCGCTGGAGGTGAGCGCCAGCATGGTGCTGGCCGACGGCCAAGCGCTGGTGCTGGCCAGCTGCCGAGACATCACCCGGCGCAAGCATGTCGAGGCCGAGCTGGCGCGCCACCGCCAGCACCTGGAGGCCGAGGTGGCCGAGCGCACCCAGGCCTTGCAACAGGCGATGCGCTTGCGCATCGAGAGCGAGCACTTCTTGCGCTCGATTGCCGACAACATCCCCGACATGGTGGGCTACTGGGATGCGCAGCGGGTGCTGCGCTTTGCCAACCGGCCCTACCGCGACTGGTACGCGCCCGCGCGCGACCCGCTGGGCTGCCACCGCAGCGCGCTGCTGGGGCCGCCCGAGCTGGACATTGGCGAGCGCTGCTTTGCCGCCGCACTGGCCGGCACGGCGCAACACTTCGAGCATGGCCTGGTCAATGCGGTGGGCGAGGTGCGCTATGCCTGGGTGCACTACATCCCTGACCGCCAGGGCGATGTCGTGGTGGGCCTGTTCGTGCTGGTGTCTGACCTGACCGAGGTGCGCCAGGCCGAGCTGCGCCTGCAGGCGTTGAATGAGCAACTGGTGGCCGCGCGTGACCGTGCCGAGGCCGCCAACCGCGCCAAGAGCGCGTTCCTGGCCAACATCAGCCACGAGATCCGCACGCCGATGAACGCCATCATCGGCCTGACACACCTGATGCAGCGCGACGCCCGCCCCGGCCTGGGCGCCGTGCGCCTGGGCAAGGTGAGCGACGCCGCCCACCACCTGCTGGACGTGATCAACGACGTGCTCGATCTCAGCAAGATCGAATCAGGCAAGCTGCGCCTGGCGCAGACCGATTTCCTGATCGACGCGGTGCTGTCGCGCGCCTGCGCGCTGGTGGCCGAGCGTGCCCGCGACAAGGGGCTGGAGCTGGTGCTCAAGTCCGAAGGCGTGCCGATGCTGCTGCGCGGTGACCCGACGCGGCTGTCGCAGGCACTGCTCAACCTGATGAGCAATGCGGTGAAGTTCAGCGACCGCGGCAGCGTGGTGCTGCGCTGCGAGCTGATGGACGCCGCTGCCGACGCGCTGCGGCTGCGCTTCTCGGTGCGCGACACCGGCGTGGGTGTGCCGGCCGACAAGGTGGGCAACTTGTTCAACGCTTTCGAGCAGGCCGACACCTCCACCACCCGGCGTTTCGGCGGCACCGGCCTGGGCCTGGCCATCACCCGCCGCCTGGCGCTGCTGATGGGTGGTGATGTGGGCGTGCACACGGTGCAGGGCCAGGGCAGCTGCTTCTGGTTCACCGCCAACTTCAGCCGTGCGGCGCAGGCCAGCCTGAGTGACAGCGCCCGCCTGCCCGGCCGGCGGGTGCTGGTGGCTGACGACCTGCCCGAGGCCCGCGCCGCGCTGGCCGACCTGCTGCGGCGCATGGGCATGCAGGTCGACAGTGTGGCCAGCGGCGACGAAGCAGTGGCCGCCGCACTGCTGGCCGAGCAGCGCCGCCGGCCGTATGAGCTGCTGCTGCTGGACGCCGCCATGCCCGGCACCGGCGGCGTGGCGGCATGGCGCCAACTGCACCAGCGCTTTGGCGACCAGGCCACGCCGCCGGCCGTGCTGATCAGCGACGGTGAGCCAGAGGCCATGCCGGCCGGCGCTGCGGCCCACACGGCGCCGGTGTGGTTGAACAAACCGATCACGCTGTCGGCGCTGTCGGCCTGCATCGACAGGCTGGACCGCCAGCCCTGGCTGCAGCCGCTGCCAGACCGCTGCCTGGCCCAGCCGAATGAGCGGGCGCTGCTGCAGCGTGCCAGCGGCCAGCGGGCGCTGCTGGCCGAAGACAACCCGGTCAACCAGGAGGTGGCCAGCGAGCTGCTGCGCGCCGTGGGCATGCTGGTGGACGTGGCAGCCGACGGCCACCAGGCGGTGTGCCTGGCCGCCGGCAATGACTATGACCTGGTGCTGATGGACATGCAGATGCCGGTGATGGACGGCCTGGCCGCCACCCGCGCGCTGCGCGCCATGCCGCGCCATGCGCGCACCCCCATCCTGGCCATGACCGCCAGCGCCTTCAGTGACGACCGCCAGGCCTGCCTGAATGCCGGCATGGACGACCACCTGGCCAAGCCGGTGGACCCGGAACTGCTGTACGCCATGCTGGGCCGCTGGGTGCCGGCGCGGGTGGACGATGCGCCACCTTGTCCTCCGACAGCGCCTCCTGCAACAGCAGCCCGGTCAAGCCCAACCGGCGCTGCAGACGTCAGCACTGAAGCCGACAGCACTGAAGCCGCCAGCACTGAAGCCGATGGCCCGGACTTCTCCGGCATTGCCGGCCTGAGCATGGCGCGGTCATTGCTGTACCTGCCGGGCCGCAACGCTGTGTATGCGCGGGTGCTGCGGCGCTTTGCGGATGACTACGCCCATGGCCTGCCCGGCCTGCGGGCGGCCTTGGCGGCGGGCGACATCGCACAGGCACAGCGCCTGCTGCATGCCATGCGCGGGGCCTGCGGCGCAGTGGGCGCCACCGCGCTGCAGGCCCGGGCCCTGGCGCTGGAGCAGGGCCTGTCAGCGGCCGATGCAGCCCAAGCCGGCGCCGCACTGAACGCCGGCCTGCAGCAGCTGGCTGCAGCGGTGCACGCGCGGCTGGCACCAGCCCATCAATAGCGGTAGACGCCCCGGCCGGTCTTGCGGCCCAGCCAACCGGCGGCCACCATCTCCTTGAGCAACGGGCAGGGCCGGTACTTGCTGTCGGCGTATTCGTCAACGTAGACGTTCATCACGGCCAGGCATACGTCCAGGCCGATCATGTCGGCCAGCGCCAACGGGCCGATCGGCTGGTTGCAGCCCAGCTTCATGCCGGCGTCGATGTCCTCGGCACTGGCCAGGCCTTCGGCCAGCACGAAGAAGGCCTCGTTGATCATCGGCACCAGGATGCGGTTGACGACAAAGCCCGGCGCGTTCTTCACCGTGATCGGCGTCTTGCCCAGGCGCACAGCCATGGCATGCACCGCGTCATGGGTGGCGTCGCTGGTCTGCAGGCCGCGGATGATCTCCACCAGCGCCATCATCGGCACCGGGTTGAAGAAATGCATGCCGATGAAGCGGTCGGCCCGCTGGGTGGCCGCAGCCAGCTTGGTGATCGAGATGCTGCTGGTGTTGGTGGCCACCAGGGTCTCGCTCGGCAGCAGCGCATCAAGCTGGGCCAGGATCTTGCGCTTCAGGCCCTCGTTCTCGGTGGCCGCCTCGATCACCAGTTGCACTGGCTGCAAGGCGCTGTAGTCGGTGCTGCCCTGGATGCGCGCCATTGCCGCCGCCTTGGCATCGGGCGTGAGCTTGTCCTTTTTCACCAGCCGGTCAAAGCTGGCCGACACCGCCGCCAGGCCGCGCTGCACTGCGGCCTGGTCGATGTCGACCATCACCACCTGCAGGCCGCTGGCAGCGCAGGCCTGGGCGATGCCGTTGCCCATGGTGCCGGCGCCGATGACGCCGATGGTCTGGATGTTCATGTTGTGCTCCTGGTGTTGGCCGGTGTGGCTGGTGTGGCTGGTGTGGCTGGTGTGGCTGGTGTAGCTGGTGTGGCTTTCACCACCAGCTTAACCGCTGGTTTGGGCACGCCGCCCCTAGAAACCAGTGTTGCCAGGCGCAGCGCAGCACCCCAGCATCGGCCGCGTCCACCACCGGAGACAACATGAACATGGCCACACGTGCATCGCCCAGGCGTTCACCCTACATCCTGAACTGCCTGCCCTCACCCAAGCCCGAGAAGAACTGGACGCTGGAGACCGCCGCCGCCGCCGGCATCACCAGCAGCGCCGCATTGCGCGGCACGGCATCTCGTGCCGCCGCCTCAGCCGGCAACACCGACCTGCGCGAAGCCTGGTGGAAGGTGGGCGACCAGGGCAACACCGGCTCGTGCGTGGGCTGGGGCTCGGCTGACGCGGTGCTGCGCTGGCATTTCGTCAAGGCTGGCCGGCTGACCAAGACCGAGAAGCTGTCAGTGCGCTACCTGTGGATGGCGTCGAAGGAGACCGACGAATTCACCACCCGCCCCACCAGTTTCATTGAAAGCGACGGCACCTGGTTGACAGCGGCGCTGGGCATTGCCAAGAACTTTGGCGTGGTCACCGACAAGGTGCTGCCGTTCAAGCTGGGTGGCCAGGCGCAGATGTACACCGGCACGGCCAGCACGTTTTATGCGCTGGCGTCGCAGCGGCGCATCTCGGCGTATTTCAACCTCGGCCGCAACCCGGCGGCCTGGCGCAACTGGCTGGCCACCAAGGGCCCGATCCTGACCCGGCTGGACGTGGACGATGCCTTCATGAAGGCCACCAGCACCAAGGGCAAGCTCGACGTCTACACCCCCAACAGCGGCCTGGGCGGCCACTGCGTGGCGCTGGTCGGCTGGGTCAACGGCCGCTTCATCGTGCGCAACAGCTGGGGCGTGGGCTGGGGCGACAAGGGCTTTGCCCATGCAGCTGACAGTTATGCCCAGCCGGCGTTCACCGAGGCGTTTGGGGTGGTGGTGTAGGGGCCTCTCTTGGCGAGGACAAGCGCGCATCTGCTTGCGATGACCGCGCGAGCAAGGTTGCGGGCAGAGTTGGCGTCACGCCGGTGCAGCGCCCGTCCCTGCGGGCCGGGTGCCCTGCGCTCCTCGCACTGCGGGGCGGCTGCGATCGCACCGTCCCGCCGCCTTCGCGGCGGAACCTCATGCGTTCTCGCCGGTCCGCCGCCTGCGGC
>JANNMP010000318.1:0-2878 GCA_031398015.1 Burkholderiaceae bacterium | reverse complement strand
CCTGCACTTTGCCGACATCGAGCTGCTGCTGCGGGTGCTGCACCAACTGTGCGACGCTGGCAACACCATCGTGGTGATCGAGCACAACCTGGATGTCATCAAGACCGCCGACTGGCTGATCGACATGGGGCCCGAAGGCGGAGCCGGTGGCGGGCGGGTGCTGGTGGCGGGGCCGCCGGACGTGGTGGCGGCGTGCGCCGAGAGCTTCACCGGGCGATTCTTGCAGCCGCTGCTGGTGCCGGGTTGATCAGCCCACCACCACCCGATCCCGCCCCGCCTGCTTGGCGGCATACAGCGCGCGGTCGGCACGGTCGACAAAATCGGCTGGGGCTTCGTCCACGCTCATCGCGTCACCCGGCTGGCGCTGCTGGTACAACGCCACACCCAATGACACGGTGATGCGCTCGTCGCCGGCCTCAGCGCTCTTGTCGGCAGCCTTGCGGCGGATGCGGCTGGCCGCCACCGTGGCGCGCAGTTTCTCGGCCAGCGCCTGGGCCTGGGCCAGTGGCAGGCCGGGCAGCAGCAGCGCAAATTCTTCACCGCCCACCCGTGCGGCCAGGCCGCCGTCGGGTGTCAGCGCCTTCAGCACCTGGGCCACGGCGCGCAACACCTGGTCACCAAAGGCATGGCCGTAGCTGTCGTTGACGCGCTTGAAATGGTCGATGTCGATCATCAGCAGGCTCACCGGTGCGCCCATTGGCGAGCCGGTGGGCGGGCGGCCCAGCACCGCCGCGTCGGCCGCCAGGCAGGTGGACAGGCGGCGGTCGAAGGCGCGGCGGTTGGCCAGCGTGGTGAGTGCATCGACCAGGCTTTCATGGCGGGCGCGGCGCACTTCATCACGCAGGCTGCCGATCTCACGCTGGCTGTCGGCCAGCTCGCGCTGCAGGCGCGCCAGGGCCGTCTGCATCTGCAAGGTGTGCTCGCGCACCTCGTGCAGCGCGGCCGGTGGCGTGGGGCTGTCATCGCTGGGGCCGAGTGCGGCGCTCAGGCGCTGCAGGCTGTGGCCGTAGCGCTCGGTCTGGTCACCGGCGGCCGCCGCCGAGGCCTGCATGCCGTCAAGCAGGCGGGCCACGCCGTCGCTCACCTGCTGGGCGGTGTCGGCGTCGGGCTCGGCCAGGTGGCGGCGGTACAGCGCGGCGGTGGCTGCTTCATCCAACACGCCATGCGCGGCCAGGTGGTCGTCCAGCGCCTTGTGCAGCGCTGAATTGACGTCGGCCACATAGGCATACCACACGGCATAACTCAGCGGGTGCAGTGCCGCTGCCTGCCGCGACATCAGCGGCAGGGCCTTGCGCAGCAGCTCGGTGCTGCGCTCCACGGTGTCGTGGTACTCCATGTGTCTCCTGCAACAGCGGCCGACGTGGCGGCCCGTGGTGGCGCGCGACAGACCGGTATTTTGCGACAGCCACCCGGCCCCGCGCATCAGAACAGCCGGTGCTTTGCCACTCTGTCGGCATGCAGCGGCACCACGCATGTCACACATTGGCGCTGCAGCCGACAAACTCCGCTGGCGACACGGTCAATGCAAGCCAATGGTTGCTGACCATGCATCATGCAACCATGCAGTTGCAGAGTTCGCATGACGAGCAGGCCCTGGCCGGCTTGCTGCATGCCCTTGGCGATGCCACGCGCCGCCGCCTGCTTGACCGGCTGCGCGATTTGCCAGGGCTGTCGCTGTCGGTGCTGGCCGATGGCTTTGCGCTGTCGCGCCAGGCCATCAGCAAGCATCTGGCGGTGCTGGCGGCGGCCGACCTGGTGGTGACGGTGTGGCGCGGCCGAGAAAAACTGCACGACCTGAACCCGGTGCCGCTGCAGGCCTTGCCGGCGCGCTGGGTCACCACCACGGCGCGTGCGCACAGCGCCGCACTGCTGGCGTTGCAGCAGGCCATGCAGGGTGCAGAGCAATGAGGGCGCTGCCATGACTGCGGCGCAGAACTCCACGCCAGTGTTGTCGCAGCGGCTGGCCGGCATGCTGGCGCACGACCATGAACACCGCGTCGACATGGCCGCGCTGTGGCCACCCGGTGACGCCTGACGGAGCCCACCCACCGTGCCAGCCGACGCCCACACCAGCACCGCCGCCGACGACAACCTGCCCGCCTGGCTGGACGCCGCCGATGCCCGCCATGCCGAGGCACCAGCAGCGCTGGCCGCCGAGCTGCTGGCGCGCGCGCCGCACTTGCCGGCCGATGCCCACGGCGCACGCGCATTGCGCCTGGCTGAGCATGTGCTGCTGGCCCATCTGGGCGACGCGGCGGCGCTGGCCACGCTGCGCAACGCATTGCCGCCAGCGCTGGCCCAGGCCGGGCCCACAGCCACGGCCGTGCAGCGCCTGCGCTGGGCCTGGGCCATGCTGCAGCAGCCAAGCGCGCCAACGCCAGCGCTGCCCGATGTACAACGCTGGCGCGCGCTGCAGAACGTGGTGCTGGCGATGGCCTGGCAGGGCCGACCTGACACCGCTGCTGCCTTGCTGGCTGCCGACGAAGCCGCTGCCCGGGCCCAGGGCAGCAGCGAAGCCGGCCAGGCCTATGCCGCCACCGCCAACAACGTGGCCACCGATCTGCAACAGCGCCAAGCTGGCGCCGGCACGGCGCGTGACGCAGCACAAGACGCGTTGATGCTGCAGGCCGCTGCCATCGCCCGCCGCGCCTGGGGCCATGCCGGCACCTGGTTGCATGCCGAGCGGGCCGAATACCGGCTGGCACATTGCCATGCAGCGGCCGGCAACGGCGCTGCGGCCGTGCGGCACGCCGGCCTGTGCCTGGCCGGCTGCCAGGCTGCGGGTGAAGCGGCTGACGCGGTGGAGCACTTCTTTGCGCATGAAGCGCTGGCGGTGGCCCACCGGGCTGCCGGCAATGCACCGGCAGCGGCTGCCGCA
>JANNMP010000261.1:0-3794 GCA_031398015.1 Burkholderiaceae bacterium | reverse complement strand
GGCGGCAGCGTGAGTTCATGCTGCTGTGGACCGGACAGCTGGCCGCCACGCTGGGTGGCAGTGCGTCGGGCATCGTGGTGCCGCTGCTGGTGCTGGCGAAGACCGGCTCGGCCAGCGCGGCGGGCTTTGCATCCGCGCTGGGCATAGTGCCCTACATCGTGCTGAGCTTGCCGGTGGGTGTGCTGGTTGACCGCTGGAACCGCCAGCGGGTGATTGTGTGGTGTGGGTGCGGTGTGACCTGGGCCGCGCCGCAGTCACGTTGAGCCTGGTGCCGGCCCTGCTGCTGGACACGCTGACGCTGGGCCACCTCTACACCGTGGCCGTGCTGCAGGGCATCTGCATGGTGTTCTTCAACCTGGCCGATGTGTCCGCGCTGCCCAAGCTGGTGGCCACGGTGCAGCTGCCGCAGGCCATCGCGCAGAACCAAGGCCGGGCATTCTGGGTGCGGCGATTGCCGGTCCGGCGCTGGGCACCTGGCCCGCTGCTGCTGGGCGCCGCCTTTGCGGTGCTGATGTTCTGCGGCCCGGTTTGCAACGTGGTGCAGTTGAGCCGCCGGCTGGCCATGATCCCCGACGGCTTGCAGGGCCGGGTGAACAGCGCTTTCCGCTTTGCCGCCAATGTGCTGTACCCGCTGGCCGGCGGCGCCAGCCGCGTGGTGCGGCGTGAAGGCCTGGGCGGCTGAGTGCGTCAGGTCGCCAGTGCGTCAGGTCGCCAATGCATATGGCCCACCGCGCTGCAACGCGCGCTGGTAGGCCGGCCGCGCCTGCAGGCGGCGCACCCAGGCGTCCATCGCCGGGTATTGCACGCGCAAATCACGTGCGGCTTCGCCGACAAAGCTCATCTGGATGTCGGCGCCGGTCAACGTGCCACCGACCAGAAACTCACGCCCTTCCAACGACTGGTTCACATAGCCCAGATGGTTGGCCAGCTCACTGCTGATGCGCGGCTGCAGCGGCGCGCCGGCCTCGCCCAGGCGGCCGGTGTACAGGCGCAGCATCAGCGGCAGCATGGCCGAACCCTCGGCATAGTGCAGCCACTGGTTGTAGACCTCGTACTCAGCCGTGCCCGGCGCCGGCTGCAAACGGCCACCGCCGTGGCGGCGGATGATGTAGTCAACGATGGCGCCTGATTCGATCAAGGTCAGGCCGTCGTCCTGCACCACCGGGCTCTTGCCCAGCGGGTGCACGGCTGCCAACTCGGGCGGCGCCAGCCGGGTGCTGGCATTGCGCGCGTACTGGCGGATGTCGTAGGGCGTGCCCAGTTCTTCCAGCAGCCACAGGATGCGCTGCGAACGTGAGTCATTGAGGTGGTGGACAGTGAGCATGGCGGGCCTTGGGTTGGGTCAGCAAAGTGGGCAACGCCCGGGTTGGCGCGCCGCGTATATTGCCCACAACACCCGCCATCGGGCGCCACCCAGGAGACAGGCATGGCCATTGAAGTGACACCGCAAGACGCGCCATGCGGCGCACTGGTGCGCGGCATCGATCTGCGCTTGCCGTTGGATGCGGCCACGCAAGCGCAACTGCGTGCGGCCTGGCTGGCCCACCAGGTGCTGGCCATCGTCGACCAGGCGCTGACGCTGGACGACCTGGAGCGGTTTGCCCTGAGCATTGGCCCCTACGGCGTCGACCCGTACTTCGAGTCGGTGCCCGGCCACCCGCATGTGGCCCAGGTCAAGCGCGAAGCCGACGAGACCAGCAGCCTGTTTGCCGACAACTTCCATTCCGACTGGAGCTTTCTGGCCAGCCCGCCGGCGGCCACGCTGCTGTACGGCGACGTGATTCCGCCGGTGGGCGGCGACACCTTGTTCGCCAACCAGTACGCCGCCTGGGACGCACTGCCGCCGGACATGAAGGCAAAGCTGCTGCCGCTGCAAGGCGTGCATTCGGCCCGCCGTGGCTACGCCAAGAGCGGGCGTTATGGCGAGCGTGACGCGGGCCGGTCGATGGCCATCCGCTTCGACGATTCAGCCCTGGCCACGCAGTTGCAGCCCATCGCCCGGGTGCACCCCGAGACCGGCCGCACGGCGTTGTTCGTCAGCCCGGGCTACACCATCGGCATCGACGGCTTGCCCGACAGCGACGCCCAGCCGCTGCTGCTGGAATTGTTTGCCCACCAGGCCAAGCCCGAGTTCATCTACCGCCATGTCTGGCAGCAGGGCACGCTGCTGCTGTGGGACAACCGTTGCCTGGTGCATGCGGCCACCGGTGGTTACGACGGCCACCGCCGGCTGCTGCACCGCATCACCGTGGGTGAACGTGTGGCGGCCTGACCCGCGCAACGTTGTAAGAAGCGGTGGCCTCGGGCGACTGCACCAGATGCCCCCATCGATGCCCCCACCGCTGCCGAGCCTGATTGACGCCCACCAGGTGCAGCCCCTGCACCAACCATCACCCGATGCCAGGGCCGCCATGCGCCAGCGCCTGCAGCGCACCGGCCAATGGGGCCCTGGCCAGACCGGCGGCCGGCGCTGGGGCGTGGCCTGTGTGTCGCTGGAGATCACCCAGCGCTGCAACCTTGACTGCACGCTGTGCTACCTGAGCGACATGTCAGAGGCGGTGCGTGACTTCCCGATGGATGAACTGCTGCGCCGCATCGACAGCATCCTGGCGCACTACGGCCCCGGCACCGACGTGCAGGTGTCGGGTGGTGAGCCCACGTTGCGCCCGCTGTCCGATCTGCTGGCCATCGTGCGCCACATCGTGGCGCGTGGCCTGCGCGCATCGCTGTTCACCAACGGCATCCTGGCCAGCCGCAGCTTGCTGCAGGCGCTGGCCGACGCCGGCCTCACCGATGTGGCCTTCCATGTCGACACCACCCAGCAGCGGCCCGGGTATGCCAGCGAGCCCGCGCTGAATGCGCTGCGGCTGGACTACATCCAGCGCGCCCGCGGCCTGCCCGTCGGCGTGTTCTTCAATACCACGGTGCATGGCGCCAACCTGGCCGATGTGCCGCAGCTGGCGGCCTTCTTCGTGGCCCAGGCCGACGTGGTGCGGTTTGCCTCGTTCCAGCTGCAGGCCGACACCGGGCGGGGTGTGCTGGGTGGCCATGGTGGTGTTGTCAACACAGCGGCCGTGGCAGCGGCACTGCGCGACGGCAGCGGTGTGCACATGGGCTTCAACGTGCTGGCCGCCGGCCACGCCGCCTGCAACCAGGCTGCGGTGCTGCTGGTGGTCAATGGCCGTGCCTACGACGCCTTTGCCGATGTGGCCTTCGTGCAGCGCTTCATGCGTGAGACAGCGGCGCTGCGCATCGACCGGCGCACACCGGCGCAGGGTTTGAAGTCGCTCGCCCTGGCGCTGCTGCGGCGCCCGGCGCTGCTGCTGGCCACTGCCGCCTGGGCGCTGCGCCTGGCCTGGCGCGCCAAATGGGACTTGCTGGCAGCGCACGGCCGGGTCGCCAAGCTCACGTTCTTCAGCCACAACTTCATGGACGCCAGCGCGCTGGAGGCCGAGCGCATCGATGCCTGTGTCTTCATGGCCATCACCCAGGACGGCCCGATCAGCATGTGTGCCTTCAACGCCCGGCGCGACGATTTTTTGCTGCGGCCGCTGCCACATGCTGGTGGCAGCTGGCAGCCGTTGCGTGGCACTGGCGCTGGGCCGGCTGCGCAGCCGATCAAATGGCTCAAGGGCAGGGCGCGTGAGGCGGCGCTGGCGCAGCGGCGAGCGGCAGCCCGCAGCGCCGCCGGGCCGTCGGCATGACTGGCCGCAGCAGTTGGGCTGCATTGCAGCGCGTCTGCCTGGGGCTGCTGCTTGCGGCGCTGTTCAGCGGTTGCGCCACGCTGGTCAACC
>JANNMP010000260.1:0-1964 GCA_031398015.1 Burkholderiaceae bacterium | reverse complement strand
TGATGATGCATTTGTGCGCAGGCGTGGGTTGCCAAACATCCGTCACCGCATCGACCACGCGCTTGGCAAAGGGCAGCTCGGTGCCGGAGAACATCTCGGGTGAATACTGCAGCGTCCAGCGTGTGCCGGGCTGCTGTGCGGCCATGTCGCTGACCAGGCGTGCATGGCTGGTGGCCAGTTCGACGACGCCGTCCTCATCAAGCCCCAGCACCACCCGGCGCATCACCGGTGCGGTGGCGTTGTACAGGTGCACGATGGCGCGCGGCGCGCCGACCAGGGCCTCGAACGTGCGGCTGATGAGGTGGTCGCGCGCCTGGGTCAGCACCTGGATAGTGACATCGTCGGGGATCAGCTGCTGCTCGATCAGCAGGCGCACGAAGTCGAAATCGGCCTGCGACGCCGATGGGAACCCGACCTCGATCTCCTTGAAGCCGATGCGCACCAGCATCTGGAACATGCGCAGCTTGCGTGCCGGGTCCATCGGCTCGATCAGCGCCTGGTTGCCGTCGCGCAGGTCAACGCTGCACCACACTGGAGGGCAAGTGATCAATGCGTCGGGCCAGCGGCGGTCAACCAGGCGAACCGGGGCAAAGGCGCGGTACTTGGTGGCGGGGTCGGCAAGCATGGGCATGGAACTCTCCTGGAGGCTGGTTGGGTGGATTGCGCCGCAGCTTCGGGGAACGGTCCAGACGTGGAAACGGCCCGCTGCGCAACGCTGGCGGGCCGTGGATCCTTGCAACCTGAAGACGAGGAAACTCAGCGCGCCAGGGGCACGCCCAGTAGCCGATCAGCAGTCAGGTGGAAGGTGTACATCGCCGCGAAATGTAGCACGGGCGGCCTCAGCGGTGCAGGCCGATCTCGTCGGGCTCATCGGTGGACGTGGCGATCACGCTCACCGGCTTGCCCTTCCATTTGCGCCAGCCGTACACCGCATAGCCCGACACGCCATAGACACAGAACAGCGCGAAAAGCACCCGCGGTGGGTCCAGGCTCACCACCGCGATCACCAGCATGATGGCCACCAGCACCACGAACGGCACAGTGCGCCGGTTGCCGAACACCTTGAAGCTGTAGAACGGCGCATTGGTCACCATCGACAGCCCGGCATACAGCGTGACGCCGAAGGCCGACCAAGCGGCCCAATTGATGCGGGAAGCACCCTTGACGCCGGCGTCATCCACCACCCAGATCAGGCCCATCACCAATGCCGCCGCTGCCGGGCTGGGCAGGCCTTGGAAGAAGCGTTTGTCGACCACACCGATGTTGACGTTGAAGCGCGCCAACCGCAGCGCGGCACCGGCGATGTACACAAACGCCGGAATCCAGCCCAGCTTGCCCATGTCCTGCAAGGCCCATTGGTAGACGATCAGCGCCGGTGCAGCGCCAAAGCTCACCATGTCGGCCAGGCTGTCCATCTGCTCGCCGAACGCGCTTTGCGTGTTGGTCATGCGCGCCACCCGGCCATCCAGGCTGTCGAGCACCGCCGCCGCGAAGATGGCGATGCAGGCAGTTTCGAAGCGCCCGTTCATCGCCATCACGATGGCGTAGAAGCTGGCGAACAACGCCGACAGCGTGATCGCGTTGGGCAACGCGTAGATGCCTTTGCGCCGCGGCGGCGCAGCAGCCGCAGGTTCGTCTTGGTCGGCAGGAGGCAGGTCGGTCATCGGGCGCGAGGATAGCGCAGACGACAGAAGCCGCCCGCAGGCGGCTTCAGCGCTTCAGACGCTGAGGTCAGTGGCGCATCTTCAATTGCGCGCCTTGTCCACCAGCTTGTTGGCCTTGATCCACGGCATCATCGCGCGCAGTTTTACGCCGACGACTTCGATCTGGTGATCGGAGGTCAAGCGGCGGCGCGACAGCAACGACGGCGCGCCGGCACGGTTCTCGACGATGAAGCTCTTCGCATATTCGCCGGTCTGGATGTCTTCCAGCACCTTCTTCATCGCCGCCTTGGTCTCGGCGGT
>JANNMP010000224.1:0-4827 GCA_031398015.1 Burkholderiaceae bacterium | reverse complement strand
GGTCGAGCGCGTCGTCGGCGCCGGCCAGCGTGGCGCTGCCGCTGTGGCGCGCACGCCGTGTGCGGCGTGTGGTGTCGAGCAGCTGCTGCTCGGCCTGGCGCCAGGCCGCCAGCCAGGGCTGGGCCAGGCTGGGGTGGCCGTCTTCGGTGCAGCGCTGCCAGCGCCGCTGGCACCAGTTGCGCTGCACCCGCAGTGCCTCGCTGCGGGCGCGGGCCAGCGTGTCTTGGCCAGCCGCGCTGGTGTCGGGCCCCAGGCGCTGCGACAGCTGGCGTTGCCGCAGCAGGTGCAGCCACTGCAGCACCTGCCCGGGGGCGCCATGCGCCACCGCCAGCGCCAGGCGGGCATCGCAAGCCAATTGCTGGGCCAGCGGCGCAGCGTCGGCAGCCGACAGCCCGTCATGCACCCCGGGCAGCGCGGCTTGCAGATCGTCGAACCGGCTGATGGCCTGCTCAAACGCAGCGGCGGCGGCCTTGCCGTGTGCGGGCGCGGGCGACAACGCTGCCTGGGCTGGATGGGCTCGATGGGCTGGATGGGCTGGATGGGCTGGATGGGCAAGATGGGCCTGGCCCGCCTCCACCCAGGCCTGGGCCTGCAAACCAGGCGCGCTGGCCTGGCCTTGCGGGCCGCACAGCAACGGCAGCCCGGCCAGCGCCGCCGAGCCATTGCCGGCCAAGCGGTGTGCGCGCTCCTGCAGCAGCCGGGCCTGGGCGCGCTGCGGCGCCGGCAGTTCGGCCTGCAGCGCCCGGGCCTGGGCGGCGTGGCGCATGGCCTCTGCCGGTGTGGGTGCGGGTGTGGCGGCGAGGTCCAGCGCCAGGATCGCCAGGTCGACATGGGCCGTGCCCAGCCCCAGACCACGTTGCAGGAACAAGGCCCGCGCCCAGCCCAGGGCCGAGCGTGCGGCGCTGGCCTTGCCGGCCGCTGCCAATGCCTGGGCATGGTGCAGGTGCACCCAGGGCAGCGCAGGGGCGTCACCGTGGCCCTGCAGCCGCTGCACCAACACGCGGTGGTGGGCCAGTGCCTCTGGCAGCAGGCGCAGCGCCAGGCAATGGGCCGCCAGGTCACGCAGCACCGCCGTGTGCTGCGCCGCCAGGCCCAGGGCATCGAAGGCCTGCAGCGCCGCGCCCAGGCCCTGCAGGCCGGCGCGGTGGTGGCCCTGGGCCAGGTTCAACAGCGCCAGGCCGTGCTGCGCCGCAGCGGCCAGCGCCGGCAGCCCATGGCGCTGCGCCTGGCGCTCGGCCTGCAGAAAAGCCTGCAGCGCCGGCACCACATGGCCACAGGCCACCAGGGCGTCGGCGCGGCCGATCTCGGCGATCAGCGCATGTTCGGCGTCGTCCAGCCGCGCCAGGCGCTCGGCGGCGTCTTGGTAAAACGCGGCGGCGGCATCGGGCTGCTGGCGCTGCAGGCAGAGGTCAGCGCGCAGCAGGCGCAGCAGGGCGGCACCGTGGCCGTCACCCAGCGCCGCCAGGCGGGATTCAGTGCCAGCGGCATGCTGGTCGGCGTCATCGAAGCGGCCCAGCTGCACCAGCGCCTTCAGCCGCAGCGCCTGCACCTGGGCGGCGTACAGCGCCTGGGCCTGTTGTTGCCAGGCGGCAGCGGCACGCTCCAGCGGCGCCAGCGCCAGCTGCGGCTCGGCCTGCGCCAGATGGGCCAGGCCGGCGGCCCAGTCGGCCAGCGCCGGCAGCGCCGCCTCGTCAGCGCCCAGCGCCAGCTCGGCCAACAGTTTGGCTGCGCGTGCAGCATGGCCTGGATCACCGAGAAAGTGTTCCTCGCAGGCATGTTTGAGCGACCAGGCCAGCGTCAGCGCACCCGCCGCTGTGGCTTCACCCAGCGGCAGGCTGCCCGACAGCACGGCCTCGGCCAGCGCGCCGTCGGCCAGCACCAGCTTGTCGTTGTGCGGCACACCCATTGCAAATCACTCCATCCCGCCACAGCGGGCCTTGCCGAAAACAAACTCCCCGCATTCTGTCGCGCTCAGATGTCACGTTTTGCGCCAGATGTTGACCGCAGCAGCGGCAAAGACAGCACGCACTCACACAGAGTTACATCCCTGCCCCACCGAACCAGCTGCGGTCTGCGCCGCCAGTGGCCGGCTACCATGCCAGCCATGTGCCAACTGCTGGGCATGAATGCCAACACCCCCACCGATGTGATGTTCTCGTTTGCCGGCCTGGCCACGCGCGCCGACGAGCACAAGGACGGTTTCGGCATCGCCTTCTTCGAGGACCCCGGCCTGCGCCTGTTTGCCGACCACCACAGCGCGCGCCAGTCGGCCGTGGCCGAGCTGGTCAAGCGCTACCCGATCAAGAGCGGCAACGTCATCGCCCACATCCGCAAGGCCACGCAAGGCCGGGTGGCGCTGCAGAACACCCACCCTTTCATGCGCGAGCTGTGGGGCCGCTACTGGGTGATGGCGCACAACGGTGATCTGCGTGGCTTCAAGCCGCGCCTGCACGGCAGTTTTCGCCCGGTGGGCGACACCGACAGCGAACACGCCTTCTGCTGGCTGATGCAGGAGCTGGCCAAGGCCCATGCCAGCGTGCCGTCGATCACCGAACTCAGCCACACCCTGGCCGAGCTGCTGCCCCAGCCCGCCGCGCACGGCAGCTTCAACCTGCTGCTGAGCAACGGCCAGGCGCTGTGGGCGCACTGCAGCACGCATCTTCACTGGCTGCAGCGGGCCCATCCATTCGGCGCGGCGCATCTGGCCGACGCTGACCTGAGCGTTGACTTCGGCCCGCTCACCAGCCCGGGTGACCGTGTTGCCCTGGTGGCCACCCAGCCGCTGACCACCGGCGAGGCCTGGGTGGCGATGGCGCCGGGTGAGCTGCGGGTGTTCGTGGCCGGGCGGGTGCACGATGCTGCGGCGCATCAGATCGCCAGTGGCTGAGGTCGATGGCCTTGGCCCGCAGGCCGGGCTGCCAGCACTGCACGCGTCGGCCACCACGCCGGCGACCACCCGCCTGGCCCTGGCCGTGGTGGCGGTGGCCTGCGCCGTGTTGGCGCTCTGGTTGGCAATGCACCACCCGTTGTCACCGCCGCTGGCGGTGGCCGGCGTGCTGCTGCTGGCTGCCGCGCAGGCACGCTGGCCCGGCTTGTGGCTGGTGGCGCTGCCGGCGCTGCTACCCTGGCTGGGCCTGGCACCCTGGAGCGGTTGGCTGCTGGTCGAAGAGACCGACCTGGCCGTGCTGGCGGTGGCCGCGGGCGGGTGGTTGCACTGGTCACTGCGGCCCGCGCGCCAGGGGTTGGCCGGCCGGGGCAGCCGGCCGATGTTGGGCCTGGGCCTGTTGCTGCTGGCGCTGTGGGCCGTGCTGGTGGCGGTGGCCGCGCAGCGCGGCGTGGTCGATGCAGGTGGTTGGACCTTTGGCTGGTGGCAGGGCTACCGCGAGCCGATGAACGCACTGCGCCTGGCCAAGCCGACGCTGGTGGTGCTGCTGCTGCTGCCGCTGTGGTGTCAGCTGCAGCACGAGAACCAGCATGCCGCCGATCTGCTGACGGCGGGCATGACCGTGTCGCTGGCCGGCACCGCCATGTGGTGCCTGTGGGAGCGGGCGGCGTTTCCGGGCCTGCTGAACGCGGCCACCGACTACCGCAGCACCGGCCCGTTCTGGGAGGCCCATGTGGGCGGTGCGGCGCTGGACGTCTGGCTGGCGCTGACGCTGCCGTTTGCGCTGCGCCAGATGTCGCGCGCCAGGTCGCCCTGGGCACTGGCGGCTGCCGGCACGGCGGTGCTGCTTGGCATCTATGCTGCGCTGACCACCTTTTCACGCATCGTCTACCTGGCCCTGCCGGTGGGTGTGGTGCTGATGCTGTGGCTGCAGGCAGCACAGGCACCGGCCGCGGCTGGCGAGGGCGCTGCCCCGGCAGCGCATGCCGGCGCTGCTGCACCCGGCTGGACCTCGGCGCTGGCACTGTGCGCTGGCGTGGGCGCACTGGCGCACTGGCTGTTTCCGCTGGCCGGCTACCGCGGCCTGCTGGCGCTGCTGGGCAATGCCTGGGTGCTGATGCTGCTGCTGCCGCGCAGTGCCAACCGGCCCGCACGGGCATGGGCCATGGTGGCGCTGGCCGGCGTGCCGGCGGGCCTGCTGGTGGCCGCTGTGGCGCTGCAGTTCGGCAAAGGCGCCTACTGGGCCTATGCCGTGGCCTGTGTTGCCACCACCGCATGGCTGCTGTGGCTGCCGCAGCCGCTGGGCCAGCGGCGCTGGCTGCTGGCAAGCATTGGCTTTGTGGTGCAACTGGCCTGCAGCGTGGCCGTGGCGCTGCACTGGGGTGGGCCGCCGGCCTGGCCTGCGGCGGCGGCCGCCGCTGGCTGCGCCATGCTGGCCTGGCTGGTGTTGGCCCAGCGCCAGCGCAGCCCATGGCCGGCCAGCGCGCGCTGGGTTGGCAGCACGTCGTTGGGCCTGGTGCTGGTGGCAGCGGCGGTGTCGGTGTTTGGCGCCGGTGACTACATGGCCACGCGGCTGGGCCAGACCGAGGCCGACCGCGCCGGCCGTTGGCAGCACTGGCGTGACGGCCTGGCACTGGTGCCGAATGGCACGCCCTGGTGGCTGGGCAGCGGGCTGGGGCGCTATGCCGACCTCTATGCCCTGCATGGCCGCAGTGACGCCCGCCCGGGCGATCTCCGCCTGGTGCGGGTGGACGACGGCGCCGCCATGCGCCTGGTGGCGGGCAACCATTTGCAAGGCCCTGGCGAATGGCTGCGCCTGTCACAGCGCATCGGCCGGCCGGCGCGCGGCGCGCGCACCCAGAACCAGGAGCGGCGCGCCCCACCAACCGGGAGCCGGGTTTGCCGGGTATGTGTGAAAAACATTCGGCGGTCGGGAAACAGGG
>JANNMP010000198.1:0-3368 GCA_031398015.1 Burkholderiaceae bacterium | reverse complement strand
CGCAAGCACGCCGGCGACCAACGCCATCGAGATGGCACCCACCACGAACCAGGCAATCACCGCGACCACACCGCCCGTGACCAGCGAGCCGGGCACCTTGCCCAGCGTGGCGCGCAGCACACCGCCCACGGCGAGCGCCAGGATGAACAGCATGGGCGCGTATTGCTGAACATCGCCAAAGCCGCCGCCATTGCCGATACCCTGGCTGGGCCGGCTGCTCGGCGCGGGCAAAGGCTCGCCGTCGACGACGCGGATGACTTGTTCGACACCCGCCGTGATGCCGCCATAGAAGTCCTGGCTCTTGAATCGCGGCAGGATGGTCTCGCTGATGATGCGTTTGCTGGTGAGATCGTTGAGCGCTCCCTCCAGGCCATAGCCCACCTCGATGCGCATTGCGCGGTCGTTCTTGGCGACAACGAGGATCGCGCCGTCATCGACCTTCTTGCGTCCAAGCTTCCACTGCTCGGCCACGCGCAGCGCATATTGTTCGATCTCTTCCGGCGCTGACGAGGCGACCATCAGCACAGCCAGCTGGCTGCCTTTGCGGGCTTCAAAGGCGGTGAGCGTCTGTTCCAGCGCGGCCTTCTGCTCCGCAGTCAGCGTGCCGGTCTGATCGATCACATGCCCCGTCAGCGGCGGCACGGCCACTTGCGCTGCGCTATGCACGGACCAGCCCAGCGCACATGCGAACAGGATTGCAGACAGGCTTGCAGACAGCAGCGCTCTGCCAACCCCGAAGGCCCTGCCGAAGCTTCTGCCTGCAATCACTTGGACGCCCCGGATCCTGGGCCAGCGGGCTTCGCCGGTGCCGTGTTGAATCCGACGCCGGGCGGCTTCGCGATTTCCTTTTCGTTCTCGACGGTGAAGGTCGGCTTCTCCTTGTAGCCGAACACCATCGCCGTCAGGTTGGACGGGAAAGACCGCACGGTCACGTTGTAGTCCTGCACGGTCAAGATGTAACGGTTGCGCGCCACTGTGATGCGGTTCTCGGTGCCTTCCAGTTGCGCCGACAGGTCGCGGAACCCCTGGTTGGCCCTCAAGTTCGGGTACTGCTCCGACACCACCATCAGCCGCGACAGCGCACCGGTCAATTCGCTCTGCGCTTGCTGAAACTTCTGGAACGCCGCAGGGTCGTTGATCAGTTCCGGGGTGGCCTGGATGGATGTCGCCTTCGAGCGCGCTTCGATCACCTTCGTCAGGGTGTCCTGCTCGAACTTCGCCTCCCCCTTCACGGTGTTGACGAGGTTGGGAATCAAGTCCGCCCGGCGCTGGTATTGGTTGATGACCTCGGCCCAACCCGCCTTGACCTGCTCGTCGGTGGTTTGAAAGGTGTTGTAGCCGCAGCCGCTGAGGCTCAAGGCCACCACAGTCGCCAGGATTGCAATGGGTTTGCGCATGCAGTGTTCTCCAGAAATTGAGGTCAGTTGGGCGTATGCGTTGCGGACTGGGTCGCGACGCGTCGCCCATCGAGGACATCACCACGCCGTGGCGCAAAGTGTTGGTGTACGACCGCGCTCAAGAGTGCAGCGAACAGGCACCACACCGAGATGAACCATTGCGCGTAGAAGTAGTACGCGGCACCGAACGCCAGCAGCGCCAGTGCGCCGAAAGCCTTGACGAATCGGTGCGATGAGAAGATCGGGCTCGCGGTTGTCGACAGCAGGTACAAAGTCATCGTTGCGGCGGCGAAGAAGTGCGGTGAGACGTATTCGACATGCTGGCCGGTCGGCCGCGAGGCCACCGGGAAGGCCAGCAGGATGTAGACCAGGTAGGCGGCGACGGCGAAGCCGCCTGCGGCGAACACGAGCAGCACTTGCCGACGCCGCCCTGGCGGCTCGATCAGCCATACCGCCAGCGGCACATACGCCGGCCACAGGACATGCGAGAAGAACGAATACGCGTAGGTCATCACCGAGTTCAGCAACGGCGCATCGACGCGGAACGTCAGCCAGATCACGCCTTCGATCAATTGCTGGATCGCGAACAACAGCGGGATCGCCGCGAAAGGCAAAACGTGCCGCTGATGTGAGGCGAGTGCTGAACGCAGCGTCAGCGTGCCGACCCCGAGCAAAGCTGCACCTGCCGAGAAACTGGCCGTCGCCGAGAAGCACATTCAGCGCCCTCTTTCCTGGCTCACGCAGATGCGCCGGCCGCAACGCTTGCACCCGGCGACCCCACTCGCTTGATGCCGGCGAGCTTGGTGCGCTTGAGCAACAGCGCGTTGATGGCCACCACCGCCGAGCTGCCCGACATCGACAGCGCGGCGATCTCCGGCGACAGCGTGAAGGGATAGAACACACCCGCCGCCACCGGAAACGCGATCACGTTGTAGCCCACCGCCCACCACAGGTTCTGGTGCATCTTGCGCAGCGTGGCCCGCGACAGTTCGATGGCACCGACCACGTCGTAAGGGTCGCTCTTCATCAGCACGACCTGGGCGCTTTCCATCGCCACGTCGGTGCCGGCGCCAATGGCAAAGCCCACGTCAGCCTGGGTCAGGGCCGGGGCATCGTTGATGCCGTCGCCGACCATGCCGACCTTGTTGCCCTGGTCCTGAAGTTCCTTGATCTTGGCCGCCTTCTGCCCGGCCAGCACTTCGGCCAGCACGATGTCGATGCCCAGTTCCTTGCCGATGCGCTCGGCCGTGGCCTGGTTGTCGCCGGTCATCATCGCGACCTTGACGCCGCGTTCCTGCAGCTTGGCGATCGTCGCCTTCGAGGTGGGACGCACCGCGTCTGCGATTGCGATCAGCCCGATGAGCTGGCCGGCGCGGGCGACGTGCACCACCGTGCGCCCGGCACCCTCGAGCCGCGTGGCATCGGCCGCCAGTGCCGCCATCGACGCCGGGCTGACGTTCTCCGCCTGCATCAGCTTGCGGTTGCCCAGCAGCACCGTGTCGGCGCCGATGGTGGCGCGGGCGCCCTGCCCGTCGATGTTGGCGAACGCCGTCGCCGTCTCGACCGGGGCGGCACCTGCACGCTTGAGCACCGCCTGCGCCAGCGGATGTTCGGAGAACTTTTCCACCCCGGCTGCGACGGCGAGCAATTGCGCTTCGGTGACGCCGGGCGCGGTCACCATCTCGACCACATCGGGCTGCCCGAGTGTGAGCGTGCCGGTCTTGTCGAAGACGATGACGGTCAGCTTGGTGGCGTTCTCCAGCGCGGACGCGTTCTTGAACAGGATGCCGTTCATCGCGCCCAGGCCGGTGCCCACCATGATGGCCATGGGCGTTGCGAGGCCGAGCGCGTCGGGACAGGCGATCACGAACACGGTAATCAGCAAACTGACGGCGAACAGCAGCGGCTGGCCGATCCACCAGAACCAGACCCCGAACGTGAGCAGACCGACGACGATCGCCGCGAGGACCA
>JANNMP010000197.1:0-10347 GCA_031398015.1 Burkholderiaceae bacterium | reverse complement strand
TCACGCTGCCCATCATCAGCCCCTGCATGTAGTAGCGTTGCAGCGCGAGAAACAGCACCAGCACCGGCAGCACGGTGACCACCGCGCCGGCCATCATCAATTCACCATCGGCCACATGCTCGCGCGACAACGACGCCACCGCCACCGGCAGCGTGTGCAGGTCGGCATCGGTCAGCACGATCAGCGGCCACATGAAGTCGTTCCAGCTGCCCAGGAAGCCGAACACCGCCAGCGTGACGATCACCGGCTTGAGCATCGGCAGCACGATCAGCCAGAAGATGCGCCATTCACCGGCGCCGTCGATGCGGGCAGCTTCCAGCAGCGCATCAGGCAGGCTGCGCGCGTACTGGCGCACCAGGTAGATGCCGAACACGCCAGCCATGCCCGGCAGGATCACGCCGGCCCAGGTGTTGACCAGGCCCATGCCCTTGAGCATCAGGAACAGCGGCATCATCGCCACCTGGCCAGGGATCACCAGCGCGGCCAGCAGGGCCTGGAAGATGCGGTCACGGCCAGCAAACTTCAGCTTGGCAAACGCATAGCCCGCCATCAGGTTGAACAACAGCGAGCTGGCGGTGACGCCACTGGCCACCACCAGGCTGTTGAAAAAATAACGCGCCATGCCAGCGTGCTCAAACAGCTGGCGGTAGTTGTGCAGCGTGGGTGCGGCCGGCAGCAAGGGCGCTGGCAGGGCGTTGCTTTCACCCGGCTGCATGAACGACACGCTCAGCATCCACAGTAGCGGGCCCAGCGCAAACAGCGCCGCCAGCGCCAGCGCGGCGTTGACCCACCACGCCAGCGGTGACCAGCGTTTGCGGTGCGCGCTGTTTCGCCAGTTCATGCCGTGGCCGCCGCTTCACCACGCCGGCCCAGGCGCATCAGGCCTTGCGTGGCCACCACCATCAACACAAACAGGATGAAGGCGATGGCCGAGGCCTGGCCCAGGTTCCACCAGCGGAAGCCCTCTTCGTACATCAGGTACAGCACCGACACGGTGCTCTGCAGCGGCCCGCCCTGGGTCATCACATACGGCTCGGCAAACAACTGAAAGTAGCCGGCCAGCGTCAGCACGCTCACCATCAGCAGCGTGGGCCCCAGCATCGGCAGCGTGATGTGGCGCAGCAGCGCCCAGCGGCGCGCGCCGTCCAGCCGCGCGGCCTCATACAGCTCGTCGGGGATGGCCTGCAGCGCGGCGATGAAGATGATCATGTTGGCGCCGAAGTTCTTCCACACCGCCAGCACGATGATCGACGGCATCGCCCAACGTGGGTCGCCCAGCCAATCCACCGGGTCGATGCCCACGGCGCCCAGCCCGGCGTTGATCAGGCCGTAGCGCACATGGAACAGGTAGCGCCAGATCAGCGCCACCGCCACCAGCGTGGTGACCACCGGCGCGAACAATGCCGTGCGGAAAAACGGCTTGAAGCGCGCCAGCGGTGACTGCAGCAGCAGCGCGCAGCCCAGTGACATGGCGATCGACAGCGGCACGCCGAACACCACGAACAGCAAGGTGTTGCCCAGCGCCTGCCAGAACAGCGGCAGGCCCAGCACATGGGCGTAGTTGTCGAGCCCCGCCCAGCGCAGGTTGCGCCAGTCGGCCAGCGCGTAGAGGTCGAAATCGGTCACGCTCAAGGCCAGGCCGGCGGCCACCGGCAGCGCGAAGAACAGGCCGATGACGGCCAGCGCCGGTGCCACGAAGCTCCAGGCCACCAGGCGCTTGGCAAGCTTGTGTCTTGTCATGCCAGTGCCTTGCGGCTGCGCTGCTGGTCCAGCATCCAGCGCCGCTTGTCCAGAAAGCCATCGACCCGCGCATCCAGCGTGGTGGCCATGGCCAGCGGGCTCCAGCGCAATGCCACCGCGCGCTGGGCCAGCTGCTGCATTTCTTGCGCGATGCGCTCCCATTCGGGCACGGCGGGGGCCGGCCGCACCTGCTCCAGCTGGGTGGCAAAGGCGCGGGTCTTGGGCTCGTCGATCAGGCGCTGGCCGTTTGCATCGGTGCGCTGCCAGGTGCTGCGCCGGGGTGGCAGGTTGCCGGTGAGCGCATGGAAGCGCTGCTGCACAACCGGCTGCGCCAGCCAGGCCAGCAGGGTCAATGCATCGGCTTGGCGGGCGCTGCGGCGGAACACCACCAGGCTGCTGCCACCGGCGGTGGACGCACCGGGGCGCTGGGGGCTGTTATCGGGTGCAGGCAGCGGCGCGGTGGCCCAGTCGCTGCGCCGCGCAAGGCCGAGGCGCCGGTCCAGCTCACCGATGTTCCAGGGCCCGGCGATGTAGGCGGCAAAGCTGCCACGGCCGAACTCCTGCCACAGGTTGGCCACCTGGTTGTTGGTGACCGGTGGTGCATGGCCGCTGCTGAAGCGGTCGAGAAAAAAGCCCAGCGCACGCTGGAAGCCCGCCGAGCGGAAGTTGCCATAGCGCCCGCCATCACGCAGCAGCGGCTCACCCTGTTGCAGCGCCAACGCCAGCAGCGGCTCGAACTCATTGGTGGGCAGCAGTTGCGGGTGGGCAATGCCGCTGCGCTGCAGTGCGTTCAGCGCCGCCACCCAGGCCGACCAGGTGGGTGGCGCTTGATCAATGCCGGCGCGGGCAAACAGATCACTGCGGTAGAACAGCAGCCGGGTGTCCACGTACCAGGGCAGGCCCAGCAGCTGGCCGCCCACCACATTGGTCTGCCAGATGCCGTCGAACCAGTCATCGGGCTGCAGCGCCGGTGTGGCGGCCAGCCAGGCGTCCAGCGGTGCCAGCGCGCCCAGCGCGGCAAATTCGGCCAGCCAGCTGTTGCCCAACTGCGCCACATCGGGCGTGGCGTCACCGGCAAACGCGGTGAGCAGCTTTTCATGCGCCGCGCTCCAGGGCAGGCGATCCACCCGCACCTGGATGTGGGGATGTTCACGCTGAAAGTCGGCCAGCAACTCTCCCACCACCTCGGCCTCGCGGCCCATGGCCCAGAAGCGCAGCGGCGCCTGGGCGCGGCCATTGCAGCCCAGCAGCGCTGGTGCGGCCATGGCCGCCGCGCCGGCTTGCAGCAGGCGGCGGCGCGCTGGGTTGGGGCGGGCTGAAAAGTCGCTCACTTGGCGGGCCAGGTGCAGGCGGCAGCAGTATGGCGCTACAGCCAGCCGCCGCTGAAGCCGGCGCGCTGCAGGCCACGCCGCAGCTGGGCATTGCCACGCATGTGGCGCCAGACCTGGTCACGCCGGTGGTTGGCCGCCATCAGTGTGATGGGGCCCTGGTCGATGCCGAGAAAGTCGGTGTCCACCCAGCCCAGGCCGGGCACGCTGCGGCCGTGCAGCAGCGGCGTGTCGGTGAAGCCGAAGCTGGGGTTGAACGCATCGATGAAGCCATGTTGGGCATAGATGGCATGGCCATACTGCTGCCGCATGGCGCGCAAGGCCGGTACCACGATCTCGGGCGCAAACGGCAGGCTGGCCAGTGCGGCGGTGGGCGCCAGCGTGCCGTCGTCCCAGCTGTGGTGGCCACCGGCGCCGCGGCCGGCATAACTTCTGAAGCGGCGCAGCTCGCCGTTGAACACCCGCCGCACGTCGGCCGGGCCGTCGCAGGCGGTGATGCCCCAGATGTCGCCGCCGTAGCCGGCCCAGCCCAGCGGGTTGGCCTGGGCATAGGCACGCTGGGCCAGCGTGGCGCGGCGGCTGTTCTCGAAGTAGTCAAAGCCACGCTCGCGCATGAAGGCGTCATGGATGCCACGGAAATCAACCCAGCAATGGGTGTACTGGTGGCCGAACAGCGGCCCGAAGTGCAGGTGGGTCTGGCCATGGAACGTGGCCCAGCTGCGCTGGTAGGTGCTGGTCCAGGCACCCCAGGCATCCGGGGCCACGGGGATGCCCGGGCTGCCGAGCGCCAGCAGGTACACCAGCATGGCCTCGTTGTAGCCCTTCCAGTCACTGGCGATGAAGCCGCTCTCGGGGTGCCAGCCGTGGCAGATGGACGGCGCGCGGTGCTGGGCCCAGCGCCAGTCGACACGCTCGGTGATGGTCTCGGCGGCGCGGCGGATTTCGGCCTCGTCGCTGTGGTTGCCGTTGAAGTACTCGGCCACATGCAGCACACCGGCCAGCAGCAGCGCGGTGTCCACGGTCGACAGCTCACAGCGGCCATGGCGCGTGCCGCTGCTGATGTCGAGGAAGTGGTAGAAAAACCCGCGGTAACCGGCCATGCCACGCGCTGCCGGGCCCTGTGGCGCATCCCGGAAGAAGCGCAGCGCATTCAGCGCCAGCGCGCGCGCCGCGTCGCGGCTGATCCAGCCTTGCTCGGCGCCGATCACATGGGCGCTGAGCGCAAAACCCACTGCCGCGATGCTGGCAAAACTGGGGCTGGGCCAGCGGTCGGGCGCCAGGCCGTGGGCTGCGGGTGTGGTGTCGCGGAAGTAGGCGAAGGTGCGCTGCTCCAGGTCGTCGAGCAGGCCAGCGTCGTCGCTGGGCACCGGGCCGCTGGGGCCAGCCGGTGGCAGCACACGGGGGGTGCCCAGGTTGGCACAGCCCACCAACGGGACCAGGCCCGCCGCCAGCGTGGCGGCCAGGAACTGGCGTCGGCCAGGGCGCATCAGTCGCAGGTTCAAGGCGGCATTCCGCAGCGGGGCCCTGGACGTGCAGCGCACGCGCAGGGCCGGTTCAGGGCAGGGTCAGAACAGGTAGCGCAGCGACAGCTTGACGGTGCGCATCGGCATGCTGGTGCCGGTCTTCTTGCCGGTGTCGGGGTTGTCGCCGCCGGTGAAGTTCTGCGGGTTGCCCGGGCCGCCGCCCCAGTCGGTGTACTGGTTCCAGTTGACGGTGTTGAACAGGTTCAGCACGTCCAGCCGCAAGGCCAGTTCGCCACCGGGCAGCTTGAAGCCCTTGCTCAGTGCCAGGTCGAACTGGCGGGTCCAGTTCGGGTCACCGTAGAACGATTTGCAGGCGTCCCAGCTCAGCGGGCAGCTGGTGATGCGGTAGGGCAGGCCCGAGCCCAGCGCCATGCGGCCCGACAGCGTCATGCCCCAGGGCAGCAGCTTCTCGTGGAAGCCGCTGGCCACGATGCGGTGCCGCTCCACCAGCTTGCTGGGGTAGAAGCCGCCAATGTCACCCGGCTTGCCATAACCCCAGTTGAAGGTGTCGTCGGTCCAGTCGCGGTTGGTGGTCTTGCCGTCGCTCCAGGTGTAGGTGACGCCGCCGCCCCAGCCCGAATCGCGGCTGTAGGGCTTGTCGGCACGCACGAACACGGTGGTGGTTTTCTGCTGCGAGATGAAATCCCCCAGCACCAGCATGCCGTAGCCCTGCGGCCCGGCGCCCCAGTTGGGGTCGATCGAGCCGCCCCGGTTGCCGAAGCCGCCGTTGGCATCGCGGTCGCCCGAAAACCAGTTGAACTGGTTCTTGGCATGGGTGTAGGTGGCGCCGATTTCGGTGTTCAGGTCCACGCCCACCAGGTTCAATGCCTGGCGCAGGCCCACGCTGACCTGGTCGCTGTATGGCATCTTGTAGTCATTGCGGATCATGAACTGGTCACCCGTGCCCAGGTTACGCTGCAGCTCGTCCATCGCATGGTTGGCCATGGCGCGGTCATAGGCGCGGCCGAAGCCGGCGTAGACCACGCTGCGGGTGTCGCCCATCAGGTCGTACGAGAAGCCCAGCCGCGGCGCCACGGCGCCGTAGAACGTCTTGCGGTTGTTGCCGGTGCTGATGTAGTCGTTGATGTTGATGCCGCCCTTGGCCAGTGATTGGGCATAGGTCTGGCCGGCCGGCGGGGTGATGCCGTAGCGGGCGATGTCCACCCGGTTCAGCGCCGCCACCAGGCCGGCGGGCGTCACATAGTCGTTGTTCAGCGGGTTGTCTTCGAAGTCCCAGCGCACGCCCAGGTTCAGCTCCAGCTGCTTGCTCAGCTTCCAGTCGTCCTGCACATACAGGCCGACCTGCTTGTTCTTGTAGGTCACGCGGGTGGGCGCCACGGCCGCCTCACGCAGAAACCAGTCGGCCGTGGGGTTGGCCGCATCCAGCCCGACGATCGGGTTGCCGGTGGTGTTGTGCACCAGCTTGCTCAGGATGTCCACGCTGCGCGATGTGCCTGCCAGGTCGTACTCCATCAGTTTGAGCTTGGCACCGGTCTTGATGGTGTGGCCGGCCAGCGCTGTCCAGGTGAAGTCGTTCTGCAGCAAGAAGCCCTTCTGGTCACGCTCCTGCCGGTCGGGTGAGCCGCCGGTCCAGATCACCTCGCGCTTGCTGTTGTCGGCCAGGTTGTTGGGCGAGATGAACCACTTGATCAGCGGGGTGTTGGATTTGCTCTGCGGGCTCCACAGGTAGCTCTCGTAGCCCAGCCTGGCCTCGTTGATGAACTGGTCACGCGTCAGCGTGTGGCGCAGGTCGATGCGGTCTTCATTGACCTTGCGCGTCTTGTCGTTGCCGGGTGCGCTCAGGCCGGAGTTCTCGACGATGAAGTCGTCTTCGCGGCGGATGCGGGCGGTCAGGTCGATGTGCTGGTCGTTGCCCAGTTCCAGGTCGAGCTTGCCCAGCAGCATGTGCTGCTTGAAGACCTGGTTGGTCGAGCCCTGCAGCGCATAGAAGGTGCCGGCCACGCCGGTGACGGGGATCGGCACGCCGACATTGGCCAGGCCCACGTTGCGCGGTGTGGCAATGTTCTTGCCCTCATAGGCCAGGAACCAATGCGCCACATCGGGCTTGATCGGCCCGCCCACGCTCAGGCCGTATTGCTGCTGTTTGAACTTGGCGCGGTCAAGGCCGTTGGCCTTGTTCTTGGCCTCGCCCGGGTCATAGGCCAGCATGTTGTCGTCGGTGTGGTCGAGGAACACCTCACCCTGCAGCTTGTTGGTGCCCGATTTGGTGACCGCGGTGATGGCGGTGGCCGACACCTGGTCGAACTCGGCCTTGTAGTTCTGCGAGATCACCTTGTACTCGGCCACCGCCGTCTGCGGGAACGGGTTGCCGCGCGAGGTGTCCATCGCGCCCGCGCCGCCGCGCAGGATGTTGTTCTTCTGGCTGACGCCGTCGATGTAGATGTTGATGTTGTTGCGGTCTTGCGCGCCGCCGCGCAGCGCGCTGACACCGCTCTCGTCGACATCGAAGCGCACGCCGGGCGCCAGGTCGGCAAAGGCCAGGAAGTTGCGTGACACCTGGGGCAGCGCCGCAATCGCGCGAGGCGACACGCTGGTGCCCACCTCGGAATTGCGCACGTCCTTGCGCGCCAGCGTGCCCAGGATGGTGACCTGCTGGCCACACAGCGTCAGGTCGACCGTCGCCGTCTCGCCCACCGCCACGGTGATGGTCTGCGACTTCTGGCCGTCGATGCTGATCTGGTACTCGCCCGGTGCCAGCCCGGCCAGCACATAGCTGCCGTCGGCGCGGGTGCTGGTGCGCTGGGTGTTGCCGCTGGCCAGGTTGGTGGCCAGCACCACCAGGCCGGCCTTGGCCGGCGCGTTGGCGCTGGCCACGGCGCCGGTGATGGTGGCCGTGCTCAGCTGCGCCTGGGCGGCGCCGCTGGCCAGGCCCATGGCCAGCAGCACGGCGGCGGCCAGCGAGTGGCGCTGCAGGCGGCTGGGGTGGGGTCCGTTGCTCGTCGGTGTCATGGTGTGGAGTCTCCTCATTGGTCTCGGGACGCGGGAACGGGGAACAAAACTGGGCAGGGCGCTCTGGCTCAGCCCACGCTGCACGATTGCCGCACCACCAGCTCGGCACGCAGCGTCTGGTGCTGCGCGGCGCTGCGGCCGGGCGTTTCGATGGCGCTGGCCAGCCGGTCGAGCGCCAGGCTGCCCAGCTCGGCAATGCGCACGCGCACGGTGGTCAGCGGCGGTGTCAGGTAGCGGGCGATGGGGATGTCGTCGAAGCCGGCCAGCGCGATGTCTTGCGGCACCCGCAGACCAGCCTCGGCCAGCGCGGCCAGGCAGCCGATGGCCATCATGTCGTTGCTGCAGAACACCGCGCCGGGCCGCAGCGCCAGCGTGGCGATCTCGCTGCCGGCACGCCAGCCCGACTCTTCACTGAAATCGCCCGCCAGCACCAGCTCGGCCGCACCCGGGCGCAGCGCGGCCAATGCCGAGCGGTAGCCACGCAGGCGCTCCTGCGCCTCGTAGTTGTTGTCGGGCCCGGCGATGAAGGCCAGCGGGCCGGCACAACGCGCCAGCAGATGGCGGGCCATCGCGTACGCGCCGCCGTGGTTGTCCACCGCAAACGAGTGCAGCCCTTCTTCGGGCAGCCTGGTGTTGATCAGCACCACCGGCAGGCCGTGCGGCAGGTTGGCTGCAAGTGCTGCGGTGTCGATGTGCGGCGACATCACCAGCAGGCCGTCAACGCGGCCGTGCATGGCGCGCAGCGCAGATGCCGCCTCACTGGCGTCGCCATGCGAGCTGCTCACCAGCAAGTGCAGGCCACGGGCGCGGGCCTTCAAATCGATGCCGCGGATCAGCTCTGAAAAATACTCGCCGAACAGATCAGGCAACAACGCGCCCACGGTGTGGGTGCGGCGGGTGATCAGGCTGCGCGCGGCCGATGACGGTGTGAAGCGCAGGCTGTGGGCGCTGGCCTGCACGCGCTGGCGTGTCTCGGCGGTCACGTTCTCGGCGCCATTGAGCGCCCGCGACACCGTGGCCACCGACACCCCGGCAGCGCGTGCAACGTCCTTGATCGTGGTGGCCATGGTGGGGTCGTAAAAAGCCAATGTAAGCGTTTCCATGGCGGCCTGAAGTCCTCATTTACCCCAGCCCGCCGGGCCTGGCGCAGCCCGGCCCGACACGGCCCGGCAGGTGCTCACAGCCCGGCGCCATGGTTGGCGATGGTCTGGGCGTACCAGTGCGCGCTGGCCTTGGGCGTGCGCTCGCCGCTGGCCAGGTTCACATGCACCAGGCCGAAGCGTTTGCTGTAGCCGTGTGCCCATTCCAGGTTGTCCAGCAGTGACCAGGCCATGTAGCCGCGCACGTCCACGCCGGCGCGCAGTGCGTCGGCCACCGCGCCGATGTGGCCGCGCAGGTAGTCGGTGCGCAGCGGGTCTTGCACGCCGCCGGGCGGCGCCACCGGCGGGTCGTAGAACGCGGCGCCGTTTTCAGTGATCCACAGTGGCATGTCGCCGTAGTGGGCCTGCACCCACAGCAGCGTGGCCTTGAGGCTCTGGGCGCGCACCTCCCAGCCGGTTTCGGTGTGGGTGGCCTGCGGCTGGCGCACCGGGCTGGCCAACAGCGGCCAGGCGTTGGCGTCGTGGCGGTTGACGCTGCGGGTGTAGTAGTTGATGCCCAGCCAGTCCAGCGGCTGGCGCGCGGTGGCCAGGTCGGCGGCCGGCCAATCCACCCAGGCCTGGCCGAACACCTGGCGCAGTGGCTCGGGGCAGCGGCCCAGCAACGCCGGGTCGAGGAACTGGCGGTTCATGTAGGCGTCGGCGCGCACGCAGGCGGCCAGGTCGTCGGGGTGGTTGCTGGCGCTGTCCTTGGGTTCGAGGTTGACCACCAGGCCCACCTGGCGGCAGCCCTCGGCGCGCAGTGCCAACACGCCCAGGCCATGGGCCACCATCAGGTGGCGGGCGGCAATGGCGGCCTCGTAGGCGCTGCGGTGGCCCGGCGCCAGCGTGCCGTGCAAGTAGCCGCCGTCGGTGATCACCCAGGGCTCGTTGAGCGTGGCCCAGCTGGCCACCCGGTCGCCCAGCGCCTGCGCCACCACCCGGGCGTAGTCGGCAAACCAGCGCGGGCTGTCGGGGTTGAGCCAGCCGCCGCGGTCGTCCAGCGTGGCCGGCCAATCCCAGTGGTGCAGGGTCAGCAGCGGCTGGATGCCGTTGGCCAGCAGGGTGTCGACCAGGCGGTCGTAGAAGCCCAGGCCGGCCGGGTTGGTGCGGCCCTGGCCGTCTGGCAAGACCCGCGACCACGCCACCGAGAAGCGGTAGGCCTGCAGGCCGAGAGACTGCATCAGCGCCACGTCCTCGGGCATGCGGTGGTAGTGGTTGCAGGCCACATCGCCGGTGTCGCCGTTGGCCACCCGGCCGGGGGTGTGGGCAAACCGGTGCCAGTTGCTGATGCCCGCGCCATCGGCCAGCGGCGCGCCCTCGATCTGGTAGGCCGAGGTGGCCGCGCCCCAGACGAAGCCGGGCGGAAAGGCGGTTCTTGTGGCCGTGGCGGGCTGGTCGTTGGGAATGTCGGGCATGGTCAGCAATGGTTCAAACGTGCCGGCCGGGCAGGGCATGGACAGCGCCACTGTCGGCCTCGGCCAGCCCGTTGCACAGCCCGCACAAGCCCTGAACCAGCACAGCGTTGTAATCGATTACATTGCGCCGGATTGCCGCCGCTCTGCACGAGCCTTTCGCGCATCGCCATGCCCATTGCTGCCCCAGCCGCCCTTGCGCGTTTGCTGTCGACGCCCGACGGCCGGCTGCAGG
>JANNMP010000167.1:0-2341 GCA_031398015.1 Burkholderiaceae bacterium | reverse complement strand
AATGGACTCGGCCGCCGCGTTGAACAGCACCACCGCCGGCAGAAACACTCCGTTGAGCGTGCCATCGTGCAGCCGCGGGTTCTCGCCGCCCAGGCTGTGGCTGAGAGAATGCACGCAGCCCAGGCCTTTCTGAAAGGCCAGCGCGCCCTGCATGCTGGCGCTCATCATGGCCCAGCGGGCGTCGCGGTCGGCGCCGTTGGTGGTGGCGCGTTCGATGTGGGCCCAGCCACGCGCCAGGCCATCCAGCGCGATGCCGTCGGCCGGTGGGTTGACCGCCGGCGCCATGAAGGTTTCCAGGCAATGCGCAATCGCGTCCATGCCGGTGGCGGCGGTCAGCAGCGGCGGCAGGCCCAGTGTCAGCTCGGGGTCGAGGATGGCGGCCTTGGGGCAAAGATGCCAGCTGTGGAAGCCGAGCTTGCGGCCGTCATCGACGATGACGATGGCGCCACGCGCCACCTCGCTGCCGGTGCCGGCGGTGGTGGGCACGGCGATCAATGGCGGCACCGCGTCTGTGATCTTCGGGCTGCCACCTTCAATGGTGGCGTAGGTCTTCAGTGCGCCCGGATGCGCCGCCAGGATCGCCAGGCCCTTGGCCAGGTCGATCGACGAGCCGCCACCCACGGCCACCAGGCCGTCGCAGCCCTGGGCCCGGTAGACAGCCAGCGCGGCGCGCACTGCTGCCTCGGTGGGGTTGCTGGGGGTCTGGTCGAACACGGCGTGCGGCAGGCCGGCCAACACTGCCAGCGCCTTGGCCAGCACGCCGGCATCACGCACGCCGGGGTCGCTGACCACCAGCGGCTTGGTCATGCCCACACGCCGGCATTCGTCGGCCAGGCAGCGCACGGCACCGTGGTCGATTTCGATCTGGGTCAGGTAGACGATGCGGGCCATGGGCTCTCCGGCGTGGTTGGAACGGGTGTGTGGCCCGCGAGGGCGGCAGTATGCTCGGCCGCCTTGCCCGATGGTGTTGGACTGGTGACAGCCGCAAAACCGACCCCTGCCATGACGCCCGCAATGACGCCCGCCATGGCCACGCTGGTCAGCCGCATCCAGCGCGCCCAGCGTCTGCCCTGGTTTGCCATGGGCGCTGCACAGGCACGCGCCGTCTACAACAAGGCGGCCGAGGTGCTGGAGCCACCACGCGTGCCGCTGGCCCGGGTGCAAGACCTGACGCTGCCGGCAGCCGACGGCACGCCGCTGCCGGCCCGCCTGTATGCCCCCAGCCACGGCCGCCTGCCGGTGCTGCTGTACCTGCACGGCGGCGGCTTTGTCATCGGCGGGCTGGAGACACACGACAGCCTGTGCCGGCAGCTGGCACAACGCGCTGGTGGCGCGGTGCTGGCGCTGGACTACCGGCTGGCGCCCGAGCACCGCTTTCCAACCGCCGTTGACGATGCCTGGGCAGCCATGCGCTGGTTGGCTGGGCCGGGCGCACTGGCCCTGGGGCTGGACGGCAGCCGCCTGGCCGTGGGTGGTGACAGTGCCGGCGGCACGCTGGCGGCGGTGTGCGCCATCCATGCCCGCAACCTGGGTCTGGCGCTGGGAGCGTGGGCGGCATGACGCATGATTTCATCAAGATGGGCCGGGCGCTCAAGGAAGCCGGGCTGGCCCAGCAAGCCGCTGCCGACGCGCTGCGGTCGGCCTGGGGCGAATGACCTGTTGCGCTGCGCCAGGTGCGGCTGCGGCGGGCCCGCCTTCAGCCCAAGGGCCGCGCCAGTTCAGCCCTTGGGCTGCGCCAGCTCAGTCCTTGGTCTGCGCCAGAAAGGCCTGCGTTGCCGGCTGCGCCACCAACTGCCGGCCCCAGCGCGACAGCACTTTCTCGATGCGAGGTGCGGCCACGCCCAGTTGGGCCATGGCGACACCGCCGTTGACCGATTCACGGTAGTCGTGGATCAGGCCGTCCTGCAACGCGAAGCGGCTCATGCCGTCAATCACCACCTGGCGGCCGGCAAACTCGGGGATGGTGGATGTGAAGCTCGACAGCGACCAGGCATAACCCAGCGCACCGTTGCACACCGGGTCGAACATCTGCCAGCGGTAGTCGGGCCCGGCGTCGCGGCGGAACAGGCCGCTCAGCATGCCGGCGATGCTGGCGCGGCCCGTGTGGTCACCATAGATGTAGTCGTGGTAGGTGCCGTCGGCCGTGAAACAGGCGGCAAATGCCGCGCCGTCATTGGCCTCGGCAGCGGCGGTGAAGCGCTGCAGCAGCCGCTGGAATTCAGCAGTGGTCATGGTCAGTGCCGTCGGGCCGCTGGGGCAAGGTCTCGAAGTGCTCACTGTGGCGCGGCTGGGGCAGGGCAGCAGTCGCCTGGGTGATCGCTGCTTGCAGCGCCGGGGTCAG
>JANNMP010000163.1:0-12391 GCA_031398015.1 Burkholderiaceae bacterium | reverse complement strand
GCCGCCGATCGTCTGGCCGGCCAGCGCGCCGCTGTGCAGCGCTGCGCGCGCCTCGCGCGCAAAACGCAGCACGCCGCCCACGATGCGCCAGGCCGGCGCGCCCAGCAACAGGTCTTGCGGGGCCAGCACGCTGAGTGAATGCTCACCCCAGCACAGATTGCGGTAGCGGAAATACAGGCGGCCAGGCGCTGCGCCAGGCCGCAGCGGGCCATGCAAGCTGCTGGCGTAGCTGACCGGCTCGCTGGGCACGGCCAGCGCCTGGTACAGCCGGGCCAGCGACGGGTAGTAGCCGGGGTAGAACACCCGCAACGGCACGTCCACGCGCACCAGATTGCCGGCACTGCCGCGCCCGGGCACGGCCACATTGGCAGCGGTGAAGCCAGGCCGGGGCTGGCGCTCGAACAGCGTCACCGCATGCTGGCGGGCCAGCAGCCAGGCCGCCGCCAACCCGCCCAGGCCGGCGCCGATCACCGCGATCTTCATGGCCGCCGGGCCCGGCAAATCTGCATGGCCGATGATCGCAGACGCCCGCTGGCTGCCCCCCGCACCCGGCCCGGGCCCGGACAATGGCCCATGACAGTGCCGCCCATCGCCACCACCACACCGGTGGCTGCGATCGTGGCGCTGGCGTTGGCCGCCGGTGCCAGCGGTGTGTCGTTGCGGCTGGCCGATGCCTTGCTGCCGCGGCTGGCGCACGAGTTCAACACCACGCTGGGCCAGGCGTCGATGGTGATCACCGTGTTCGCGGTGGCCTACGGTCTGGCGCAGCTGTTGTTCGGCCCGCTGGGCGACCGCTTCGGCAAGCTGCGCGTGATCACCTGGGCCTGCGTCGCCTCGGCGTTCACCTCGCTGTTGTGCGCGCTGGCGCCCGGCCACCTCAGCCTGCTGGCGGCGCGTTTGCTGGCCGGTGCCAGCGCAGCGGCGGTGATCCCGCTGGCCATGGCCTGGATCGGCGACGTGGTGCCGTACGAGCGGCGCCAGCCGGTGCTGGCGCGCTTTTTGATCGGCCAGATCAGCGGCTTTGCGCTGGGTGTCTGGGCTGGCGGCTACACCGCCGAGCACCTGCCCTGGCAGCTGCCGTTTGCTGGCGTGGCGGGGTTGTTTCTGCTGGTGGCGGCGGTGCTGTGGTGGGCACGCGGGCGGCTGCCGGCAGCTGCGCTGCTGCCGCATGGCCAGTCCGGCGGCGCGTTCGGCGTGGTGCTGCAGCAGTTTGCTGCGGTGCTGGCGCTGCGCTGGGCGCGGGTGGTGCTGGTGGTGGTGTTCTGTGAAGGCGCACTGGTGTACGGGCCGTTTGCCTTCATTGCCGCCCACCTGCACCAGCGCTTTGGCCTGCCACTGTCCACCGTTGGCGGCCTGGTGATGGGCTTTGCGCTGGGTGGCCTGGGTTTTGCACTCGGCGCGCGGCCATTGGTGGCGCGCCTGGGTGAGCGGTGGCTGGTGCGCGGCGGCGGCTGGCTGGTGGCCGCGTCGTTCCTGGTGCTGGGCTTCGCCCCGGGCTGGGCCTGGGCGATACCGGCCTGCATGGTGATGGGCCTGGGCTTCTACATGCTGCACAACACGCTGCAGACCCAGGCCACGCAGATGGCGCCCCAGCGGCGTGGCACCGCCGTGGCGGCATTCGCCTGCTGCTTCTTCCTGGGCCAGTCAGCGGGCGTGGCCCTGGCCGGCCTGGTGGTGGATGCCACCGGTACCGCCTGGGTGCTGGCTGCCGGCGCACTGGGCGTGGTGGCGGTGGCCGAGGCCTTCAACCACCAGCTGCTGCTGCGGCACCCTCAATACAACAAGCAGGGCTAGCCGAAGCCCACCACCGCATGCGGCAGGTAGGGTGCCTGCAGCAGGCTGATTTCGTCGGCCGTCAGCGTGATGGCCAGTGCCGCCACCGCATCGTCGAAGTGCCCGGGCTTGGACGCACCGATGATCGGCGCGGTGATGCTCGGCTTCTGCAGCAGCCAGGCCAGCGCCACCGCCGCCAGCGGCGCGCCACGGCCTGCGGCCACCTGGGCCAGCGCGGCATGCACCGCCTGGTCATTGGCCTCGGTGTGGGCAAACAGGCTGGCGCCGAACACATCGCTGGCAATGCGCGGCGTGTGCTGGCCCCAGGGCCGCGCCAGCCGGCCACGCGCCAGCGGGCTCCAGGGGATCACGCCCACTCCCTGGTCGGCGCACAGCGGCAGCATCTCGCGCTCTTCTTCGCGGTAGAGCAGGCTCAGCTCGGGCTGCATGCTGATGAACGGCGTCCAGCCATTGGCACGCGCCACCGCATTGGCCTTGGCAAACTGCCAGGCGGCCATCGACGAGGCACCCAGGTGGCGCGCCTTGCCGGCTTTCACCACGTCGTGCAGCGCTTGCATCGTCTCTTCGATCGGGGTCTGCGGGTCCCAGCGGTGGATCTGGTACAGGTCCACATGGTCCATGCCCAGGCGCTGCAGGCTGCCGTCGATCTCGTTGAAGATGGTCTTGCGCGACAGGCCGCCGATGTTGGGCGCGCGCCGCGCACCAAAGCGCACTTTGGTGGCCACCACGATCTCGTCGCGCCGGGCAAACTCGCGCAGCGCGCGGCCGGTGATCTCTTCGGACGTGCCGTCTGAGTAGTTGTTGGCGGTGTCGAAGAAGTTGATGCCCAGCTCCACCGCCTGGCGGTAGAGCGGCCGGCTCTGCGCCTCAGGCAACGTCCAGGGGTGGCTGCCACGCTCGGGCACGCCGTAGGTCATGCAGCCCAGGCACAGGCGAGACACCGTCAGGCCGCTGTGGCCCAGACGGGTGAATTGCATGGCGGCGCCGCTCATGGGCTGGGCCCCCAGGGCGCGGCCATCATCAGCTTGTTCTCTTGCGACAACAGCAACGGGCGCAGCTGGCCGGCAAAGGCCATGAAGTCGGGGTCGGCAAACAGGTTGGCCCAGAACGCGCGCCGGTCGGCGTCGTCGTCGAACTTCCACAAGTGCACCAGCTGGTTGATGGCGCCGATGTCACCGGTGAAGTAGCCCACCAGCCTGGGCGGGTGCCTGGACAGCGCCGGCCAGCCCAGGGTTTTGTACAAGGCCACCACCTCGGCCATCTTGCCGACGGTGACTTGGTAGGTGCGCAGTTCGAAGATGGGCATGTTGGTGTGGGATGGGTGGGTGGGTGGGTGGGTGGGTGGGCAGGTGGGCAGGTGGGCAGGTGGTGGGCCTGCCGGCGCATCATGCGGCGCCTGCCGGCCCAGTTCTGACGCCTGCGCTACAAGAGCGCCCAGCGTGCCGCCGCAGAATTGATGCTCCCCCACGCAACCCCTGGCCTATGAAGAACACGCCACCAGTGCATTGGTGGCCGAGCGGCTGCAGTGCTGGGGCTTTGACGTGCACCGCGGCCTGGGCGGCACCGGCGTGGTGGGCACGCTGCGCGCCGGCACCAGCACCCGGCGAATCGGCCTGCGCGCCGACATGGACGCCCTGCCCATCACCGAGACATCCGGCAAGCCCTGGGCCAGCACGCTGTTCGGCAAGATGCACGCCTGTGGCCACGACGGCCACACCGCGATGCTGCTGTCAACGGCGCGCCACTTTGCCGCCACGCGCCAATTCGACGGCATCTTGCACCTGGTGTTCCAGCCGGCTGGCTGGCCGAGGCTTGGCTGGCCAACGCGGCTGAGCTGTCTCAGGCGCTCAGCGCGGCGGCGCCACAGGCTGGCCCAGCGCACGCCGCCACAGCCAGGCCCAGGCGCGGCCCACGTCCACCCGAGCGCCCTGCTGCACCGGCACAGCCAGCGGCACCCAGGCGCCAGCCTGCTGCTGGGCCAGCGCAAACGTGAAGACGTAGTTCGGCTCCTGGCCCATGCGCAGATCGCTGATGCGCAACTGGCCGGCCACCACATCCAGCTTGTAGAAGCCGTGGCTGAAGGCGGCGATGCGCTGCGCACCGTCCATGCCGCTCACCGCCGGCCACAGTGCCGTGCCGCGCGGGAAGCGGTCGAAGACCATCTGCGGCCCGGTGTCCAACAGCGAGCGAAAGCCTTCGTGGTACGCATCAGCCTGCACCGCCACCACCCGCCACAGCAGCGTGGTCAGCGGCGCCGGTGTCACCAGCAGCCGGTCGGCCACGATGCCCTGCGCGGCCAGCGCGCCGCGCGCAACGCTGGCCACATGCTGCTGTGCCAGCAGGCCCCAGCCCAGGTAGGCGCTGCTGATAGCCAGGCCCGCCACATTGGCCCGCAACCCCCAGCCGCTGCCACGCCCGGCCAGGGCCCAGGCCGTGCCCAGCAGCAGCGGCAGGGTGTAGGACGGGTCGATGATGAACACACTGCCCAGGCCGTAAGGGTGGTTGCTGAACGGCAGGCCGAGTTGCGTGCCGTAGACCGTGAAGGCATCGAGCATGGGGTGCGTGACCAAGGCCAGCCAGATGGCCAGCCACCAGCGCCAGCGCAGTGCCCGGTTCGCCCAGTCACCGCTGAGCCACGCCGCCAGCGCCGCCATCGGCAACGAGAACAGCGTCAGCCAGAACGGCGCGTGCGTCTCGGCGCGGTGCAGCACCATGTTGCGGATCGGGTCGCCATGGTCGATCAACACGTCCAGGTCAGGCAGGGTGCCGGCCACCGCCCCCCACAGTGCGGCCTTCCAAACCGCCGTGCGCGCCGTAAGCTGGCCCATCACCGCCACACCGACGGCGGCACCCAAGGCAATCTGCGACAGCGAATCCATCGGCCGGCATTTTGCGTGGCCTGCCGCAGCGCCCGACAATGGCGCGGCCATGACCACAGCCACCACCCAGCCGATGCCCAGCACCCCCATCCAGGCCGTGATCTGGGACTTTGGCGGCGTCATCAGCACGTCGCCGTTTGATGCCTTCACCGCGTATGAGCGCCAGCATGGCCTGCCGGTGGACTTCTTGCGCAGCATCAATGCCCGCAACCACCTGGACAACGCCTGGGCCCGCTTCGAGCGCAGCGAGATCAACCTCGACAGCTTCGACGCCGCATTTGCCGCTGAAAGCGCAGCCCTGGGCCATGCCGTGCCGGGGCGCGACGTGATCGCGCTGCTGCGCGGCACTGTGCGCCCGCAGATGGTGGAGGCGCTGCGCCGGTTGCGGCCACGGTTGAAGATCGGTCTGATCACCAACAACGTGGCCAGCCCCGGCACCGAGCATGTCGAGCCCACGGGGCGCGACGCCATCCTCGGCCTGTTCCACCATGTGATTGAAAGTGCCAAGCTGGGCCTGCGCAAACCCGACCCGCGCATCTATGCGCTGATGAGCGACGCACTGGGCGTGGCGCCTGTGCACACGGTGTTTCTCGACGACCTGGGCGTCAATTTGAAGCCCGCCCGGGCGCTGGGCATGCACACCATCAAGGTGGGCGACCCGGATGTGGCGCTGCAGCAGCTGCAAGCCCTGGTGGGGTTTGCGTTGCGCGGCTGAGCGAGACCCCGACAAGCCGCGTACGCGTGCGGCTGACAGCGGCCGCGCATCGGCCATTTCCTACACGGATGCTCGCCGCTGGCCGACACCCCCCCCTGTTTGCGGGGCTTAAGGTCGCGGCGCGGACTCGGTTGAGCTCGCTGGCCTTTTGACCTTTCTGCCCTGCAACACGCAGAGCGCCAACCACCAGGAGCTTCTTGTGCAAACCAAACCTCTCGCAGCCACCATCAGCGCCATTGCCGTCGTCAGCATGCTGGGCCTGGCCTATGCCCAGACCAGCACCAGTACCAGCACCGAGCAGGCCGCCAATCCGGCGGCTGCAACGCTCACCACACCTGCCGCCCCGCCGGCCACCAGTACTGGCAGCACTGCTGCCAGCGAGCAAAGCACCAATCCGGCGGCACTGCCAGCGCCCAGTGTGGCTGCCGAGCAGGCCGCCAACCCGGCACCTGCCACCGCCAACACACCGTCGGCAGCCACCGGCACCCTGCCCACCACGCCGGGCAGCGTCACCGCGCCGGCCGATCAGGGCAGCATGGCCCCGTCCACGCAGCGCATGCCCACACTGCCTGCAGCCGCAGCGCCCGCCGCGTCCGCCGAAGCTGCCTCGCAGAGCAACCTGCCCGCAGGCGGCGACAGCAGCAGCACGCTGCCACCCCAGGCCGACCGCAACTGATGCGTTTGACAGCGCCTGGTCTTTGACAGCTTGAACGCCGCCATGCCGGGCCAGCCACCCCAGCCGCTGCCCCAGCCGCAGCAGCAACCGCAACACCAGCCGCGCAGGCAACAACTGCTGCAAGGCATCGGTCTGGGCGTGTGTGGTGGACTGCTGGCGTGGCTGCTGTTGTTGCCGCTGGTGCAGCGCCTGGCGCGGCCTGCGCCGCTGGCGCATGTTCAAGCGGCAGCGCTGCAAACCGTGCCAAATGCTGTGTCTGCTGCTCCGCCGGCAAGATCGGCCGCCACACCGGAGTCAGCACCGCCACTGCAGCAGCGCGAATTCGCGTTGGGCCAGGGCCAGCCGGTCTCACCTGACTTGCGACGCCTGGTGGCCTGGGTGCTGCAAAGTGCCGACAACGGTGCTGCAAACTTCGTGGTGGTCGACAAGAAGATGGCGCGTCTGTATGTGTTCGACGCCAATGCGCGCCTGCTGGCCCACACCCCCGTGCTGCTGGGCTGGGCCCGCGGTGACAGCTCGGTGCCTGGCATCGCGCAGCGGCCGATGGCGCAGGTGCTGCCACATGAACGCACCACACCAGCCGGCCGCTTCATGGCGGTGGCCGGCCACAATGCCGCCGGTGAAGACGTGGTCTGGGTCGACCATGCAGCGGCGGTGTCGATGCACCGCCTGCGCACCAACGCTGCGCATGAGGCCAAGGAACGCCGGGTGGCGCGGTTGGCCAGCACATCGGCGGCCGACAACCGCATTTCCTACGGCTGCATCAACGTGCCTGCGTCGTTTTTCGATGCCCATGTGCGGCCACGCTTTTTGCAGCAGCGCGCGCCGGTGTACGTGCTGCCCGAGCAAAAGCGCCTGCAGCAGGTATTTCCCGCGCTGCAGCACTGGCCCGCCAACATGCCCAATCCAGCATGAACTGACCGCCCCTGACCCCCTGATTGCCCGATTCGTGGCCCGCTCGCGCCGGCCAAAATCCTGGCCATTGCCGGCTGTTGCCGGTGGGCACGGCTGGGGTGGCGATGTTGGGTTGGCAGGCGATGGGTCGGTGGGCGATGGGGTGGCGGGCGGCAGCTTGTCTCGGCTGGGCTACATTGGCCGTGCTGCCGGCGCAGGCCAGCGCAGACGACACCCGGCGCCTGGTGCAGCAGGTGCTTGCTTCGGCCGACCATGGCCAGCGGCCGTTCGCCGTGGTCGACAAGCGCCGCGCCCTGGTCTCGGTGTTCCATGCCGACGGCGCACTGGCCGCCCAGTCGGCCACGCTGCTGGGCAGCGCCCAGGGTGACCATTCGCTGCCGGGCGTGGGCCAGCGCACCCAGCAAGCTGCGCTGCGACGCGCTGACCGCACCACCCCGGCCGGGCGCTTCAGCGCCCAGCCAGGCCACAACCTGTCTGGGGAGGCGGTGGTGTGGCTCGACCATGCTGCGGCGCTGGCCATCCACCGCCTGCGCAGCGGCCCGCAACACACCGACCGCGCTGCCCGCATGGCCGGCCAAGACGCCCAACGCCGCCGTGTTTCGGCCGGCTGTGTGGTGGTGCCGGCTGCGTTTTTTGACAGCGCCGTGCAGCCGCTGCTGGGCCTGCAACGCGGCACGGTTTACGTGCTGCCCGAGCACGGTGGCCACCTGGCGCTGCCAGACAGAGCGCCGCAGCCCGACAGCACATCCTGACAGCCGCCGGCCAGGGCGCTTTGGGCAGCTTGTCCTACAACCCCATGCGGTCAGTGACCACGCAGCGCCGCGCGCTTGCCTGTATTTGCCGCCCGGGCAGCAGCCTTACGGTGATGGCATGTCGCCACTGCGCACGGTCGAGTCCCAACAGAACACCCTGCCGGTGCCTCACCTTGCCTGGCCCTGGGTTGCGTTGCGCCTGAACCTGCGCCGGGTCCTGCACCTGCACCTGCACCTGCATCCGCATCCGCATCTGCATCCGCATCTGCAGGCTGCGCGCCATGCCACGCAGCGCGGCTCGCCCACCACCAAGGCGCTGTGCGCCGCAGCCTGGCTGACTGCGGGCCTGGCATCCGGCGTCCTGGCCGCGCCACCGGCCGGTGCCGCCAATGGCCCGCTGCTGGCAGCCGGCAGCAGCAAATTGGTGCTGGCTCTGCCGCTTGGGCAGCGTACGCGGCTGATTTATGAGCCCGGGCGGGTGCTGCCACCCAACCCGTTGGCCGATGTGCAGCCGGCAGCGCCGTCATTGGGCCTGGAGTTCAAGGGCCCCGACGCGAACCAGGGCCCGCGCGGCTTGTTGCGGGTGCAGCTGTCGGGCAATTCAGCGGTGCAGTTCCGCCCCCGCAGGAGCGGGCTGGTCGTGACCTACCGCGCCGAGTTCTGACTGCGGCTGCGCTGCCGCAGCCAAGCCAGCAACGCCACACCGGCGCCCAGCAACAGCGCGCTGGCCGGCTCGGGCACCACCTGCACCACCTTGCCGGCGTAGTCGACGATGTACAGCGCGCCGTCGGCACCTTCGCCGAATGAGGCGATGTTGCCCAGCGCGCCGGCCGCACCGGCGTCCAGCGCCGCAGTCAACTCGGTGGCGCCGGCCAGCGTGGCCGGGCTGCCATCGCCGCTGATGGCCCACACGCGGCCGCTGACGTAATCACCAAACACATAACGCCCTTGCAGCGCCGAGCCGGCCTGGCGCACCACATAGCCGCCGGTGACGGACGCGCCAACACTGTGGTCGTAGACCAGCAGCGGTGCGCTGAAGGCCGGGCTGTCGGGGCCGCCGACACCGGGGGTTTCGATGTCGCCCTCACGCAGGCGCCAGCCGAAGTTCTGACCACCAGCCGCGCCGGCCGCGATGCGGTTGATCTCCTCACGTTCGTCCTGGCCCACATCGGCCAGCCACAGCGCGCCGGTCTGGCGGTCGAAGCTGTTGCGAAACGGGTTGCGCAAGCCCAGCGCATAGATTTCGCCACGCGCGCCGGGCGGTGCGGCGGCGCTGGCAAACGGGTTGTCCAGCGGCACGGCGTAGTTGCGGTTGGCGTCGGCGGCAAAGTCATCGCGGTTGATGTCCAGGCGCAGCAGCTTGCCCAGCAGTGAGCTGGTGTTCTGCGCCAGGTTGTCAGGGTCGTCGCGGCTGCCGCCGTCACCGGTGGCCACATACAGGTGGTTGGCGTCGCCGGGCTTGAAGCCCAGCCAGCCGGCCTTGTGGTTGAGGCGGCCGCCGGGCTGGTCAACACGCAGCACCTCGGTGCGGCTGTTGGGGTCGGCCAGCGAGGCATTGGCGCTGCTGCGCCAGCTGGCGATCACCGTGTCCTGGTTGGCGGGGTCGGTGTAGTTGACAAAGAAGCGCCGGTGGCCGGCCGACAGCGGGTCAGCATAGCCCGGGTCAAAGGCCAAGCCGAGCAAGCCCTGCTCACCACCGCTGTCCACCGCAATGCGCAGAAAGTCGCTCACCACGCCACCCTGGCTGACCTTGATGGTGCCGCCCTTCTCGACCAGAAACACCCGCCCGTCGGCCAGCGGCGCGGTGGCGTACAGCGGCTGCGACAAGCCGCTGGCGATCAGCCGGGTGTCGAGCGCCTGGGCCTGGGCCCCGGCAAGCCATGCCGCCGATGCCAGCAAGCCTGCCGCAGCACGCGGCAAACGCCGCAGGGTTGTGGTGTCACACATCGTCCGCTCCAGCCGCCTGTTGGGGTGCCCGAGTGTGCGCGCCGCCGATGTGTGCGTCTGTGCCGGTGTGCATCCAGGCGTGTGCGGTGGGTGGCATGCGCTGGCGCTCAGCGCCGATGGTGCCGCCAGCGCCGGGCAAGTTGCCAATCACCAGTGGCTGGCGCGCTGCCGCTCAGCCAAAGGCAATGGCAGCGGCACTGTTGGCCAGCGCCGACAGCACGCAGTGCGCGACGATGGCCGATGTCTTGGGGTTGTCGGCGCTGGCGCTGCCGGCCACGCTGACATCCAGCCGCGAGCCATTGCCCTCGGCCTGGATGCGCCCGGTGTTGCCGCTGGCGGCTGGGTCGGCCACCAATTGCACCGCGGTGCGATCGAAGCCCAGGCCGGCCAGCGCCACGGCGGCAGCCAGGTTGGCGTTCTTGGGGTAGAGACGGGCGGCATCACGGGCGCTGCCTTCAAACACCACGGTGGGCGCGCGCAACGCCAACAAGTCCAGTTGCTGCGCAGCCGGTGTGCCCAACCAGGCCCGTGGTGGTTTGGTGGACGTGTACTGCACCCGCAGCAGGCCGGCCTGGCGCAGCGCCAGCAGGCCGTCGAGCCCGGCGATGGCGCCCACCGGCAGCAGCAGCGTGGCGCCGCTGCGGCGGGCAGCAGATTCGAGGCGGGCATGCAGCACCGCATCGGCCAGGCTGCCCACTGACAGCAGCAACAAGCGGCTGCCGTGCTGCAGCACCTGCTCGGCAAACTGCGCCACTGCCGGCTGGCCGGCGGCTTCGACGATGCTGTGGGGCGCCAGGGCCAGCAGTTCGCCGATGTCGGCGGTGACGGTGATGCCGGGCGCCACCAGCGCCCGCGCCCAGTCCAGTTGCTGGCGCCGCACCAGCACGGCGCGGATGTGGTGGCCCGGCACAGCTGCCTGTTGCCACACCGCCAGCAGTGTCTGGCCGATGGCGCCGAGGCCGATCAGGCCGACCAGCCGGGGCTGGGCGCGCGCAGTCACCTCATGGCTCGGTGGTGGGCCGCAGGCCAATGCGCCCAGCACCGTCACACGTCGATGTTGGCCGCCCGCAGCGCATTGCCTTCGATGAAATCGCGCCGCGGTTCCACCTCGTCGCCCATCAGCATGGTGAACACCCGGTCGGCCTCGATCGCGTCGTCGATCTGCACCTTCAGCAGGCGGCGCACCGTCGGGTCCATCGTGGTCTCCCAGAGCTGGCTGGGGTTCATTTCGCCCAGACCCTTGTAACGCTGGCGGCCCACCGCGTTTTCAGCCTGGCCGATCAACCAGCCCATGGCGGCGCGGAAGTCGGCCACCTTGGCTTCCTTGGCGCGTTCACCTTCACCACGGCGCACCACGGCGTCTGCACCCAGCAAGCCCTTGAAGGTGGTGCCGGCTTCTTTGAGCGCCGCGTAATCGCCGCCATGCACGAAGTCTTGTGTCACCACGCTGGCCTTGATGTTGCCGTGGTGGCGCCGGCCGATGCGCAGCAGGTGCTTGTCGGTGCGGGCGTCGAACTGCGCTTCCACTGTGGCGTCGACCAGCGCGGCTTGCAGCGCAATGGCGCTGGCCTCGGCGGCGGCGGCGCCGTCCAGGTCCAGCACCAGGCCGTTGGCCATGGCGCGCAACGCGTCAGCGTCCATCCAGTTGCCCAGGCGCTCGATCACATGCGCGGCCAGCACATACTTGCTGGCCAGGGCCTGCAGTTCATCGCCCTGCAACGGGCCGCGCGCACCTGGCGCCACACCATCTGGCGCCACACCACTTGGCGACACACCATCAGGCAGCACCACCGCGCCTTCCAACGCCACCTTCAGCAAGAAGCTGTCAAGCTCAAGCCCGTCTTTCAAGTACTGCTCATGTTTGCCCACCTTCACCTTGTACAAGGGTGGCTGGGCGATGTAGATGTGGCCGCGCTCCACCAGCACCGGCATCTGGCGGTAGAAGAAGGTCAGCAGCAGCGTGCGGATGTGGGCGCCGTCGACATCGGCGTCGGTCATGATGATGATGCGGTGGTAACGCAGCTTGTCGATGTTGAATTCGTCGCTGCCGATGCTGGTGCCCAGTGCGGTGATCAGCGTGACGATGCTGTCACTCGACAACAACTTCTCGTAGCGGGCTTTCTCCACATTCAAAATCTTGCCGCGCAGCGGCAGGATCGCCTGGAACTTGCGGTCACGCCCTTGCTTGGCACTGCCACCGGCCGAGTCACCCTCGACGATGTAGATCTCGCACATCGACGGGTCTTTCTCCTGGCAATCGGCCAGCTTGCCGGGCAGGCCCATGCCGTCGAGCACACCCTTGCGGCGTGTCAATTCGCGGGCCTTGCGCGCCGCCTCGCGGGCCCGCGCGGCTTCGACGATCTTGCCGCAGATGATCTTGGCGTCGAGCGGGTTCTCTTGCAGCCAGTCGGTCAGCAGCTTGCTGACGATCTCTTCAACCGGGCCGCGCACTTCACTGGACACCAGCTTGTCCTTGGTCTGGCTTGAGAACTTGGGCTCGGGCACCTTGACGCTGACGATGCAGGCCAGGCCTTCACGCATGTCGTCGCCGGCAATCTCGACCTTGGCTTTCTTGGCCAGCTCGCTGTCGTCGATGTACTTGTTGATCACGCGCGTCATCGCGGCGCGGAGCCCCGTCAAGAGCGTGCCGCCATCGCGCTGCGGAATGTTGAAGGTGAAGCAGAGCACGCTCTCGTTGTAGCCGTCGTTCCAC
>JANNMP010000456.1:0-6343 GCA_031398015.1 Burkholderiaceae bacterium | reverse complement strand
GCCACCACCGCCTGCGGCAGGCGCATGCCGCGGTCCTCGGTGAATTTCAGACGCGGCAGGATCTTGCCGCGCGCCACGCCGGTCAGGTCGGGCACCAGGCATTCGATCTCGGTCACACGCTGCTCGTTGAGCCAGTTCTCGAGGTCGCTGAAGCTGAAGTTTTCTCGGTTCACCATGGAACACCTTGGATCAAAAGTCGGGGGAGGTTTCGGCGGGGCTTGCAGCAGCGCTAGGGCACGGCCGGGCGGCGTGCGGCGCGCCAGGCACGCGCGGCATCGCCAAAGGCTTGCAACATCTGCATCGACTGCGGGTTGCTGGCGGCCTGCCACTCCGGGTGCCACTGCAGGCACAGGCTGAAGCCGGGCGAGGCTGGCACCGAGAACGCTTCGACCAGACCATCGGGCGCCAAGGCCTCCACCCGCAGGCCGGGCGCCAACCGGTTCACGGCCTGGCCATGCAATGAGTTCACGAGAAAACTGCCGTCACCAACGATCTGCGCCAGCACGCCGCCCGGCTGCACCAGCACGGCATGGTTGGCAGCGTATTGCTGCTCGGCTGGCTGGCCGTGCGGCGCGCGGTGGTCTTGGTAAGGCGCCACGTCCTGCACCGCCTGGTGCAGCGAGCCACCGAGTGCCACATTGGTTTCCTGGCTGCCCCGGCAGATGGCCAACAGCGGCAGGCCAAGCGCCACCACGCGGCGCACCAGCGGCAATGTCCAGGCGTCACGCGCCGGGTCCAGCGGCAGGCTGGGGTCAAACACCGCCTCGCCAAAGTGGCTGGGGTGCACGTTCGACGGTGAGCCGGTGAGCAGCACACCGTCGGCCAATGCCAGCAAGCCGTCGATCTCGCCAGGCTCGGCGGTGGCCACGATCAGCGGCGTGCAGCCGGCCAGACGCACCGCGTCCACATACTTCTGGCCGGCGATGTGAAACGGGTGCTCGCCCAGCAGCTTGTTGCAGGCGGGCACCAGCACCAGAGGCTTGGTCAACATGACAGTCATGCCAGGGCGTCCTTCAAGCGGTACCAGGCCATGCCCAACACCAGCGCGGGCATGCGCAGCAGGCGCCCACCAGGAAATGGACGGTGCCGAATGCGGGCAAAGGTGTCGAAGCGGCTGGCGTCGCCCACCATGGCCTCGGCCACCAGGCGCCCGGCCAGGCCGGTGAGCGCCAGGCCGTGGCCGGAAAAGCCTTGCAAGTAGTACACCTTCGGCGAATCAGGCAAGCGGCCGAAATCGGGCGCGCGGTTCATCGAGATGTCGACAAAGCCGCCCCAAGCGTGGCGGATTGCGGCGTTGGCCAACGACGGAAACGTGGCCACCAGCCGCGCGCGCAAGCTGTGCGCGATGTCGCTGGGCGTGGCTGCGCTGTAGCTGGCACGGCCACCGTACAGCAGGCTGTGGTCGGCGGCAAAGCGGAAGTAGTCGAGCACGAAGTTGTTGTCGCACACGCCCGCGCCGCAGGGGATCAGCCCGCGCGCCGTGGCCTCATCCAGCGGCGCCGTGGCCACCATGTAAGTGCCCACCGGCATGATGCGTGGCTCCAGCACCGGCGCAATGCCATGCAGGTAGACATTGCCGGCCAACAGCACCTGGCCGGCGCCCACCTTGCCGTGTGGCGTGTGCAGCACCGGCCGTGCGCTCGGCGTGAGGCTGGTCACCGGCGTGTCTTCATGCAGCACCACGCCCAGGCTGGCTGCAGCACGCGCCAGGCCCAGCGTGTATTTCAGCGGGTGCAGATGGCCTGAGCATGGGTCATGCACCGCAGCTTGGTAACGCGGGCTGTTGATCCAATTCGGCAGCTCGGCTTGCGTGATGCGCTGCTGCGCAAAGCCGTAGGCGCGCTCCAGGTGGTCAGCGCCGGCCATCAGCGCCTGCGCCTTGCCGGCGCTGGTGGCGACGCTCAGGCAGCCGTCACGCCAATCGGCGTCGATGCCAAATTGCTGAATGCGCTGGCGCATCAGGTCCAGCGCCTCCAGCGTCATGCCGAAGATGCGGCGCGCCTCATCCAGGCCCAGCTGGCGTTCGATCTCGTCCTGGTCGCAGGCCAGGCCGTGGATGGCCTGGCCACCGTTGCGGCCGCTGGCGCCCGAGCCCACGCTGCGTGCTTCGAGCAAGCGCACCGACAGGCCCCGATCCGCCAGCTCGATGGCCGCCGACAACCCCGCCAGGCCACCACCCACCACGGCCACATCACAGTCCACATCGCCTTGCAGCGCCGGATGCGGTGCGCCCCGTACCGCCGTGTCGGCGTAGTACGAGCGGCGCGAGAGGTCCCGGTCGGCGCTGAGCAAATGCATACGGTGCGCGCTAGGCAAGATCCTTGGTGTTTGACCCCCCCCCGAAGCGCCTGCGGCGCTCCCCCCCAGGGGGGCGCCGCCAGCAGCCCGGCGAAGCCGGTTCTGCGGCGGCCGCTTGGTTGTTACGCGTCTGGCGCACTTGGGTTTCGCTTGACTGCTGATCAGCGATGCTCAGCCAGCGTTGCGCCGGATCGCGCCGCGCACCGTGTCGACCATCTGGTCGATCTGGCTGCGCTCGACGATCAGCGGCGGCGACAGCGCCACCGTGTCACCGGTGGTGCGCACCAGCACGCCCTTGGCATAGCAATCCAGGAAGACATCGAAACCACGCTTGGCCACCTGGCCGGCGATGGGCGCCAGCTCAATGCCGGCCACCAGGCCGATGTTGCGGATGTCGATCACGTTGGGCTCATCCCGCAGGCTGTGCACTGCCTGGGCGAAATACGGCTGCAACTCGGCAGCGCGGGTCAGCAGGCCTTCTTCTTCGTACACGTCCAGCGTGGCCAGCGCGGCGGCGCAGGCCAGCGGATGGGCCGAGTAGGTGTAGCCGTGGAAGAACTCGATCAGGTGCTCGGGCCCGGTCATGAAGGCGTCATGGATCTTCTGCTGCACCGCCACCGCGCCCATCGGCACGCAGCCGTTGCTGATGCCCTTGGCCATCACGATCATGTCGGGCGTGACGCCGAAGGTGTGGGCGCCGAATGGGTTGCCCGTGCGGCCGAAACCGGTGATCACTTCGTCGAAGATCAACAGGATGCCGTGTTTGTCGCACAGCGCACGCAGGCGGTTCAGGTAGCCCACCGGCGGCACCAGCACACCGGTGGAGCCGGCCACCGGCTCGACGATCACCGCCGCGATGGTGCTGGCGTCATGCAATTGCACCAGGCGTTCCAGGTCATCGGCCAGCTCGGCACCGTGTTGGGGCTGGCCCTGGCTGAAGGCATTGCGCGCTGAGTCGTGGGTGTGGCGCAGATGGTCCACGCCGGCCAGCATGGTGCCGAACTGCTTGCGGTTGGCCACCATGCCACCCACCGAGATGCCGCCGAAGTTGACCCCGTGGTAACCACGCTCGCGGCCGATCAGCCGGGTGCGCGTGCCTTCACCTCGCACCTTGTGGTAGGCCAGCGCTATCTTCAGCGCGGTGTCGACGGACTCGGAACCGGAGTTGGTGAAGAACACCTTGTTGACGCCCGCCGGGGTGAGCTTGGCAACCCGCTCGGCCAGCTCGAAGGCCTTGGGGTGGGCCATCTGGAAGGGCGGCGCAAAGTCGAGTTCGGCAGCCTGGTCCTGGATGGCCTTGACGATCTTCGGCCGGGTGTGGCCGGCGTTGACACACCACAGGCCGGCCACGGCGTCCAGGATCTGGCGGCCGTCGTCGGTCCAGTAAAACATGCCGGCCGATTTGACGAACAGCCGCGGCGCCTGCTTGAACTGGCGGTTGGCGGTGAACGGCATCCAGTAGGCGTCCAGTGCCGCGCCGCGCGGCGCCTGGGTGAACTGCGCCAGCGGATGGGCCACAACGCTTGAGTCGGGGGCGTCGAGTTGGGTGGTGCTCATGGCAGGCTCCTGGTGGGCGGTGGGCTTGTGGAACGTCAGGACGGGCGGGTTGCGTCTTGCACCGTAGGAGGCACCGCGCAACATCGTGCAGTCTAGACACCAGCAGGCGCAATGTGCTTGCGCAATGGGGGCGCTTCGATGATTGCGGCCGCATAGAATTCGAAGCACTTGCCAACACGCCGCACAAAATGCGAACCACTGCCACCAAGCCGCAACTCGATGCGATCGACCGGCAGATTCTGCAAGAGCTGCAGCGCGATGGCCGCTTGTCGAATGTGCAGCTCGCCGAGCGGGTGCATTTGTCGCCGTCGGCCTGTTTGCGGCGGGTCAAGCAGCTGGAGGACAGCGGCGTGGTCAGCGGTTATGTGGCCCTGCTCAACCCCAAGGCGCTGGGCCAGCATGGCAGCTGTTTTTCGATCATCAACTTGAAGACCATGGGCGACGGCGCGCTCAAGGGCTTTGAGCAGGCGGTGCGCGACGAGCCTGAAATCCTCGATTGCTTCTACGTGGCCGGCAGCAACGACTACCTGATCCGCTTCAGCTACCGCGATGCCGAAGACCTGGAGCGCTTTCACACCCAGGTGCTGATGCGCCTGCCAGGCGTGGAGCGCAGCAACTCGATGCTGGTGCTGCGCACGGTGAAAAAAACCACGGCACTGCCGGTGTGAGGCTGCTGGCTCAGCCGCGCCGCACGCGGCGCGCCTGTTGGCCGGCCAGGTAGGTCCACACAAAGTTGGCGGCGGCGTTGCTGGTGAGTTCGGCATGGTCGTAGGGGGGCGCCACTTCCACGCAGTCCATGCCGACGAAGGCCAGCGTTGCCAGCTCTTCGAGCAGGCTCAGCACCTGATTGCTGCTCAAGCCGCCCGGTTCGGGCGTGCCGGTGCCGGGGGCGTAAGCCGGGTCCAGGCAATCGATGTCCAGGCTCAAGTACAGCGGCGGCTGGCCGTGCGCCGCCAGCCGGCTGGTGATGGCTTGCAGCACCGGCGCCAGTTGTGCCGGCGAGGCCAGGCCACGCAGCGCGCGGGCAGTGAAGATCTGGCCGCCCTGGTTTTGCACATAGTCACGCGCTTCGCGTGCGCCGGCCGAGCGGATGCCGATCTGGGTGAAACACGCGGGCAGCACCAGGCCTTCGGCAAAGGCTTCGGCCACCCAGGTGCCATGGCCGCTGGGCTCGCCGAAATGGTCGGCCCAGGTGTCGCAATGGGCGTCGAAATGCACAACCGCCAGCGGCTGGCCCAGGTGCTGGCGGTAGGCGCGCAGCAGGCTCAGCGTCACCGAGTGGTCACCGCCCAGCCAGGCCATGTGGTGTTGGGCGATCAGTGCCGGCGCCAGGGCCTGCAGCGCACTGCGCATCGCCGGCAGGCTGGTGTTGGGCAGGCTCAGATCACCCGCATCACCCAACACGCCGTCGAGTGCCACATCAAAGTGAGGATGGCTGCCGTCGCACAGCATGTGGCTGGCGGCGCGGATGGCCCCTGGCCCGAAGCGTGCGCCGGGGCGGTTGGTGACAGCGCCGTCCCAGGCCAGGCCGGCAATGCCAAAGTGGTGGCTGGCCGCCAGCGGCGGGCAGCGCAAGAAGCTGTTCTGGGTGTGGAAGGCGAATTGCGACATGGGAATTGAGACATGGGCACTGCGGTGTGGTCGGGTGTTGCAGCCAGCATGCCTGATCGGCGGTAGCCGCTGCACTTTCACATCGGGAAACGCCCGTTTCATAATGTGGAAACTGTGCATGCTGCAATGCAGCAGAGATTTCCGCCATTGTGAAGAACGTTCCGCATCATGGAATACACTCGCCAAGCCATTGATTTCATTCATTCACGAAATCAGTCTTCTATAAGACACAAGTCTTCATTTCGGGCGATTGGCGCCGTAGCATGCTGGCATCGGTTCACCGATTCAACCTGTCCACACCCTTCACCGGAGCCTTCATGAGCAACCTCAGCCGCGAACAACAAATTGCCGCCATCGACAAAGACTGGGCCGACAACCCGCGCTGGAAGGGCATCAAGCGTGGCTACAGCGCCGCCGATGTGGTGCGCCTGCGTGGCAGCCTGCAGGTGGAGCACACCCTGGCCAAGCGCGGCGCCGACAAGCTGTGGAACCTGATCAACACCGAGCCCTTCGTCAACAGCCTGGGTGCGCTCACTGGCAACCAGGCCATGCAGCAGGTCAAGGCCGGCCTGAAGGCGATTTACTTGAGCGGCTGGCAGGTGGCAGGTGACGCCAACAGCAACGGCGAGATGTACCCCGACCAGAGCCTGTACTCGGTGGATTCGGTGCCCAAGGTGGTCAAGAAGATCAATGCCACCTTTGCCCGCGCCGACCAGATCCAGTGGAGCGAGGGTAAGAACGACATCGACTACTTCGCGCCCATCGTGGCCGATGCCGAAGCCGGCTTCGGCGGCGTGTTGAACGCCTTCGAGCTGATGAAGGCCATGATCGAAGCCGGCGCCGCCGGTGTGCACTTCGAAGACCAGCTGGCCGCCGC
>JANNMP010000455.1:0-2455 GCA_031398015.1 Burkholderiaceae bacterium | reverse complement strand
GATGCCCACCCAGCCCAGCGGCTCGAAGCCGGTGTAGCCAGATTCCAGCAGCGTGGGCACGGCGGCCATCAGTGGCGCGCGGCGCTCGCCGGTCACCACCAGCGGCCGCAGCTTTCCGGCGTTGATGTGCTGGGTGGCGGTGCTGACATCGGCCCAGGCGCAGGGCACCTGGCCGCCCAGCAAATCACTCATCATCGGCGCCGAGCCCTTGTAGGGCACATGCGCCAGATCGAGCTTGGCGCGGCGCGCAAAGGTCTCGCCGACGATGTGCGACGACGAGCCAGTGCCGAACGAGCCGAAGCTGTATTTGCCCGGGTTGGCCTTGACCAGGGCGACGAACTCCTTCAAGTCCTTGGCCGGGAAGTCGGGTTTGACCACCAGCACCAGGTACGACAGGCAGATCTGCGAGACCGGCTCGAAATCCTTGATCGGATCGAACGGCACCTTGGCAAAGATCGCCGGGTTCTGGATGTGGGTGGTGATGGCCACCAGCACGGTGTGGCCGTCGGGCGCGGCGCGCGCCACCTGCTCGGTGCCGATCATGCCGCTGGCGCCGGCCTTGTTCTCCACCACCACGGTCTGGCCCCAGCTTTCTTGCAGCCGCGCGGCCAGCAGCCGGCCCACCAAATCCGTGGCGCCACCGGGCGGAAAGGGCACGACAAACTTGATCGGGCGTGATGGAAATGCGGCCTGGCCGAAGGCAGCGGGCGCAGCCGTTGCAGCGGCTGCGCTGATGCCGGCCTGCAAGGCAAGGCGGCGGGAGACAGTGGACATGGTGGGTTCCTGTGGCGGTGGATCGGTGGTGTTCAGCTGATGGCCGGCGCGTTGTTGCCGACAAACTGCAGCCGCAATTGCCGCTTCAGCACCTTGCCAGTGGCGTTGCGTGGCAGCGCATCGACGGTGGCGATGTCGTGCGGGGTCTTGAAGCGCGCCAGCTTGTCGGCGCAGTGCGCCAGCACCGCCACCTTGTCCAAGCTGCGGCCCGGCTTGAGCACCAGCACCGCCAGGCCCACCTCGCCCCACTTGGCGCTGGGCACGCCGATCACTGCGGCCTCGGCCACTTCGGGCAACTGGTACAGCACGTTCTCCACCTCGGCCGGGTAGACGTTTTCACCGCCCGAGATGTACATGTCTTTCCAGCGGTCAACGATGTAGAAGAAGCCCTCGTCGTCGGTGCGCGCCGCGTCGCCGGTCTTCAGCCAGCGGCCCAAGAATGCAGCGGCAGTGGCGTCGGGCCGGTTCCAGTAGCCGGGCGTGATGTTGGGGCCGGCCACCCACAGCTCGCCCACCTGGCCGGGTGCGCAATCGGCGCCGGTCTCGTCGACGATGCGGGCCTCGGTGTGCAACAGCGCCTTGCCGGTGGAGCCCAGCTTGCGCAGCGCGTCGGCCGGGTCCAGGAAGATGCAGGCCGGGCTGGTCTCGGTCATGCCGAAGCCCTGCATCAGGCGCACGCCGCGCTGGGCCCAGGCCTGCAGGATGGGCAGCGCGCAGGGGGCGCCGCCCACGCCGGCGCTTTGCAGGCGGCTCAAGTCAGTGCTGTCGAAATCGGCGTGCTGGGCCATGAACTGGTAAGGCGCCGGCACGCCGAAGAAATGGGTGATGCCTTCGCTGGGGTCACCGATCACCCGCAGCGCGTGGCCAGGGTCGAAGTTGCGCATGATCACCACCGTGCCGCCGGCATGCAGCACCGGGTTGCTGTAGCAGTTCAGCCCACCGGTGTGGAACAAAGGCAGCACATTCAGGTGCACCGTGGCCATGCCCACGCCGGCGGGGGTGGCCAGGTTGCTGCAGTTCCAGAAGTTCATGCCGTGGGTGATCATCGCGCCCTTGGGCTGGCCGGTGGTGCCCGAGGTGTACATGATGGTCACCACGTCGTCGTGGGTCAGCCATTCGCGCGGCGCCGGCCGGCCCTGCATCGCGGTCAACGCGGCTTCGTAAGGGTTGGATTGCCCCGCGCGCTTGTCGATGCACAGCAACGTTGGGATGCCGCAGCGCTGCTGCAGCGCCTGGGCGGCTTCTGTGAACTCCACGTCGTGGATCAGCAGCGCGGGCGCGCTGTCATGCAGGATGTAGTCGAGTTCGGCCACCGTCAGGCGCCAGTTCAGCAGCACCGCAATGCTGCCGCTGCGCCCGCAGGCGAACTGCAGATCAAAGAACTCCACGCCGTTGTGCGCCAGCAGCGCCACCCGGTCACCGCGGCCGATGCGGTTGGCCTGCAGGTGCGCGGCCAATGCGTCGGCGCGCGCGTGCAGGTCGGCATAGCTGAAGCGGCGCGGCGGCGACAGTTCACGCACCGCCTCCTTGGTGGGTCGGTGGCCGCAGTGGTGGGCGATCCAGTCGTAGGCACGCACAGCGCCGTGGCCGGCCGGGCGCGGGCAACGCATCGCGGCGGTGGCAGCGGGGTCGGCCACGAAAGAAGCGGGGTCAGGCGTTGCAGTGGTCATGGCGTGGGCGG
>JANNMP010000113.1:0-1679 GCA_031398015.1 Burkholderiaceae bacterium | reverse complement strand
CTTTCTTGACCCCAACATGATGGCCGGCATCCTGCTGTACGGCTTTGCCGGCGCGCTGCTGGGTGGCATCGACAACCCGCTGGGCGCGGTGATCGGCGGCCTGGTGGTGGGCGTGCTCGAAAACCTTCTCGGCGCCTATGTGATCGGCACTGAGCTGAAGCTGACGGTGGCGCTGGTGCTGATCGTCGTCACGCTCACGCTGCGGCCCGACGGCCTGTTCGGTAAAAAGGTGGTGACCCGCGTATGAAAGCCATCGACCGCAAGTGGCTCTGGATCTGGGGCGCAGTGCTGCTGGTGGTGCTGCTGCTGCTGCCCTTCCTGGTCAAGAACTACCGGGTGTTCCAGTTCAACCTGGTGCTGGTCTATGCCATCGCCATCCTGGGGCTGAACATCCTCACCGGCTTCAATGGCCAGATCTCGCTGGGCCATGGTGCGTTCTACGCCTTTGGCGCCTACACCGCCGCCATTCTGATGGACAAGCTGGGCGTGCCCTACTGGGCCACGCTGCCCGCTGCATTTGTCTTCTGCTTCGTGTTCGGGTTTGCCGTGGGTTTTCCGGCGTTGCGGCTGGCGGGCCACTATCTGGCATTGGCCACCTTTGCCCTGGCGGTGGCGGTGCCGCAGTTGCTGAAGTACAAGCAGATCGAGGGCATGACCGGCGGCGTGCAGGGCATCGTGCTGAACAAGCCCGAGCCGCCGTTTGCCATGCGCTTGTTTGACCAGCCACTCAGCGCCGACCGCTGGCTGTACTTCTTCACCTTGGCGGTGGCGGCGCTGATGTTCCTGCTGGCCTGGAACCTGTTGCGCGGCCGCGTGGGCCGGGCGCTGATTGCCGTGCGTGACCACCCGATCGCCGCCACCGCCATGGGCATCAACCTGCCGGTGTTCAAGAGCATGACCTTCGGCGTGTCGGCGGGCATCACCGGCCTGGCCGGTGCGCTGGGCGCCATCGTGGTGGCGTTTGTGTCGCCCGACAGCTTCACCGTCAACCTGTCGATCTTCTTGCTGGTGGGTGTGGTGGTGGGCGGGCTGGCGTCGATCCCCGGCGCCATCTTTGGCGGCATCTTCATCCAGTTTGTGCCCAACATCGCCGACGAGATTTCCAAGTCGGCGCCAGCGGCCATCTACGGCCTGGTGCTGATCGCCTTCATGTACCTGCTGCCGGTGGGCGTGATGGGCGGCATCTACACCGCCTGGGCGCGCTGGCGCCGCCGGGCCGCGGGTTGACCCGGACAACCCTGCCAACCAGCCGGCGTTTTTGATTAGTCACCACTCCCAAAGGAGCTTTGCACCATGCGTTTGAACCCCCTGTCCCTGGCTGTCGCCAGCCTGGCCACTGTGCTGATCAACGGCTCGGCGCTGGCACAGAAAAAGTACGACACCGGCGCCACCGACAAAGAAATCAAGATCGGCGGCATCAGCCCCTATTCGGGCCCGGCCTCGGCTTATGGCGCCATTGGCAAGGCCATCTCGGCTTACTTTGCCAAGATCAATGAAGAAGGCGGCATCAACGGCCGCAAGCTCAACTTCATCAGCCTGGACGACGGCTACAACCCGGCCAAGACGGTGGAGCAGGCGCGCAAGCTGGTCGAAGAAGAAGAGGTGCTGTTCGTCTTCAACACCCTGGGCACACCACCCAACAGCGCCATCCACAAGTACATGAACACCAAGAAGGTGCC
>JANNMP010000092.1:0-7378 GCA_031398015.1 Burkholderiaceae bacterium | reverse complement strand
CGATCTTCATCGTCGACCTGCGCGACGCGATCGGCCACGGGCTGGACGTGCGGCCGATCCCGAACATGGTGAACCACGAAACGAACGAGCTGTTCTTCGAGAACCTGGAAATCCCGGCCGAAAACCTGATCGGCAGCGAAGGGCAGGGCTTCAAGTACATCCTCGACGGCCTGAACGCCGAGCGCACGCTGATCGCCGCCGAGTGCATCGGCGACGGCCACTGGTTCATCGACCGGGTCACGCGCTACACCAAAGACCGCGTCGTCTTCGGCCGCCCGATCGGCCAGAACCAGGGCGTGCAGTTCCCGATCGCCGAAGCCCATATCGAGGTAGAAGCCGCCGACCTGATGCGCTGGGAAGCTTGCCGCCTGTTCGACGCGCACGAGCCCTGCGGCGCGCAGGCCAACATGGCGAAATACCTTGCGGCCAAAGCGAGCTGGGAAGCGGCCAACGCCTGCATCCAGTTCCACGGCGGTTTCGGTTTCGCCTGCGAATACGACGTGGAGCGCAAGTTCCGCGAAACGCGCCTGTACCAGGTGGCGCCGATCTCGACCAACATGATCCTGAGTTACGTGGCCGAGCACGTGCTCGGGCTGCCGCGGAGCTATTGATGCTGCCGCTCGAAGGCATCACCGTCGTCGCGCTCGAACACGCGATCGCCGCGCCGTTCTGCACCCGCCAGCTGGCCGACCAGGGCGCGCGGGTGATCAAGGTCGAGCGCCCGGGCGTCGGCGACTTTGCGCGCGCCTATGACGAGCGCGTGAACGGCCTGGCCAGCCACTTCGTGTGGACCAACCGCAGCAAGGAAAGCCTGAGCCTGGACTTGAAGGCCGCCGCCGCCAGCGAGATCCTGGACAAGCTGCTGGCCGGCGCCGACGTGCTGGTGCAGAACCTGGCACCGGGTGCGGCGGCACGCATGGGCTTGTCTTACGCCGCGCTCAGCGCCAAATTCCCCAAGCTGATCGTCTGCGACATCTCCGGCTACGGCGAGGATGGCCCCTACCGCGACAAGAAGGCCTACGACCTGCTGATCCAGAGCGAGTCGGGCTTTGTCAGCATCACCGGCACGCCTGACGAGCCCAGCAAGGCCGGCTGCAGCATTGCCGACATCGCCGCCGGCATGTATGCCTACACCGGCATCCTGAACGCGCTGATCCAGCGTGGCAAGACCGGGCGTGGCCAGCACCTCGATGTCAGCATGCTCGAAGCCATGGCCGAATGGATGGGCTACCCGCTGTACTACGCGTACAACGGCGCCAGCCCACCGCCGCGCGCCGGTGCGGCGCATGCCACCATCTACCCCTACGGCCCGTTTGCCACCGGCGACGGCAAGACGGTGATGCTGGGTTTGCAGAATGAGCGTGAGTGGGCCAGCTTCTGCCAGCAGGTGCTCAAGCAGCCGGCGCTGGCGGCCGATGCGCGCTTCGACACCAATGCCCGCCGTGTGGCTGCACGCGCTGAATTGAAGGCATTGATCGAGCTGGCGTTTGCCAGCATGACGGCGCCCCAGGTGCTGGCCCGGCTCGACGAGGCCGGCATCGCCAACGCCCAGGTCAACACCATGGCCGACCTGTGGGCCCACCCCCAACTGCAGGCCCGCAAACGCTGGGCCGAGGTGGCCACCCCCGCCGGCCCGGTGCCCGCGCTGCTGCCGCCGGGCTGCACCACAGCCCGCATGGACGCCGTGCCCGCGCTGGGCCAACACAGCCGCAGCGTGCTGAGCAGCCTGGGCTACAGCGATACCCAGATCGATGACCTGGCGCAACAAGGCGCCATCTGACAAGGACACCGCATGACCAGCCCCCAAGACAGCACGGCCCAACTGGCGCAATTCGCCGCCACGCTCAAGTTCAGCGACATCCCGGCCCCGGTGCTGCGCCGCGCCGAAGACCTGTTCCTCGACTGGTTTGCCTCGGCGCTGGCCGGCAAGGGCGCGCGGCCGGTGGAGTCGATCGTGCGTTTCATGCGCAGCATGGGCCCGGCCAGCGGCCCCAGCCAGATCCTGACCGACCGCAGCAGCAGCAGCCCGCTGGTGGCGGCGGTGGCCAATGCCGCTGCATCACACTTTGCCGAGCAGGATGACGTGCACAACGGCAGCGTGTTCCATCCGGCGGCGGTGGTGTTTCCACCGGCGCTGGCCGTGGCCCAGGCCATCGGCGCCAGCGGGGCCGACTTGCTCACCGCCAGCGTGGTGGGCTATGAGGTGGGCATCCGCGTCGGTGAGTTTCTTGGCCGCTCACATTACAGGATATTCCACACCACCGGCACGGCAGGCACGGTGGCTGCGGCGGCGGCAGTGGGCTGGCTGTTGAAGCTCGATGCCAGCCAGATGCGCCATGCCTTCGGCTCGGCCGGCACCCAGGCCGCAGGGCTGTGGGAGTTCTTGCGCACCGCTGCCGACAGCAAGCAACGGCACACCGCGCATGCGGCAGGCGCCGGGCTGACGGCCGCCTACCTGGCGGCCGACGGCTTCACCGGCGCGCAGGCCATCTTCGACGGCAAGCAGGGCCTGGCCGCCGGCATGAGCAGCGACGCCGATGCCACCAAGCTGGCCGCTGGCCTGGGGCAGCGCTGGGCGCTGGCCGAGACCTCGTTCAAGTTCCACGCCAGTTGCCGCCACACCCACCCGGCGGCCGATGCGCTGCAGGCGCTGCTGCGTGAACACCGTATCGCGGCGGACCAGGTGGCCAAGGTGGTGACACAAGTGCACCAGGGCGCCATCGACGTGCTGGGCCCGGTGCTTGACCCCAGCACGGTGCACCAGGCCAAGTTCTCGATGGGCACGGTGCTGGGCCTGGTGGCGGTGCAGGGCCGCGCCGGGCTCACCGAGTTCGACGCCGATTTCAAGGCCCCGGCCGTGGTGGCCTTCCGCGACAAGGTCAGCATGGTGCTGGACGCCGAGGTCGATGCAGCCTACCCGGCGCGCTGGATCGGCAAGGTGCAGGTCACCACCACCGACGGCCGCCAACTGGTGGCTCGGGTCGATGAGCCCAAGGGCGACCCGGGCAACACGCTGAGCCGCAGCGAGCTGGAAGACAAGGCGCAACGCCTGGCGGCCTACCGCGGCGGCGCCACGGCGGCAGAGATGCAAGGCGTGATCGAACAGGTGTGGGGCCTGGCGCGCGCGGCCTCGGTGCCCAAGTTCCTGGCATGAGCGGCGCCCCGCTGCAGCGATCGCTGCTGTTCGTGCCCGGCAACCGGGCCGACCGCTTCGACAAGGCGCTGGCTGCCGGCGCCAGCGCGGTGATCATCGACCTGGAAGACGCGGTGGCGCCGCCTGACAAAAACGCCGCCCGCGCCGCGCTGGCCGGCTGGCTGCGCCCGCAGCATGCGGTGGTCGTGCGCATCAACAGCGCTGACACGCCCTGGTTTGCCGATGACCTGGCGCTGTGCGGCGCCCCCGGCGTGGCGGCGGTGATGCTGCCCAAAGCCGAGCATGCCGACACCCTGGCCCAACTGTCAGCTGCCGGTGCCCGCGCCCTGCTGCCACTGGTGGAAAGCGCCGCCGGCCTGGCCAACCTGGACGCGCTGGCCCGCACAGCCGGCGTGTGGCGCCTGGCCTTCGGCTCGATCGACCTGCAGGTGGACCTGGGCATGAAAGGCGCCAGTGAGGATGAGCTGCTGCCGTTTCGCCTGCAGTTGCTGCTGGCCTCGCGCCTGGCCGGCATCGGCGCACCCATCGATGGCGTCAGCACCGCGATTGACGATGCCCAGCGCCTGGCCGACGACGTGTCCCGGGCCCGCCGCCTGGGCTTTGGCGGCAAGCTGTGCATCCATCCCAGGCAGGTGGCGGTGGTCAACCAAGGCATGGCACCCAGCAGCGGTGAAGTGGCCTGGGCCCAACGTGTGATCGACGCGGCCGCAGCGGCCGGCGGCGCCGCCGTGGCAGTGGACGGCAAGATGGTGGACAAGCCGGTGCTGCTGCGCGCCCAGGCGGTGCTGAGCGAAGCGCTCTGATTCAGGCGTCGGCGGGCGCCCTGGGCCTGGCCAGCATGGCGGCCACCTCGCTGTCGGCACAAGCCGGCAGCGTGATCTGAAACACCGCACCGCCGTCGGCATGGTTGCACGCGCTGATCGACCCGCCGTGGCCTTGCATGATCTTGCGGCAGATGGCCAGGCCCAGGCCGGTGCCGCCCGACCCGTCCCTGGTGCGGCTGCTCTGCACAAAGGCCTCGAAGATGCTGTCGCACTCGTCCTCGGGGATGCCGGGGCCGTGGTCACGCACGCGGATGGTGTGCTCGGCGCCGGGCCGGGCCAGCCAGTCCACCGTGATGGCGCTGCCCGCCGGCGCAAAGCGGATGGCGTTGGCCAGCACATTGCGCAGCACCTGCTGCAGGCGGAAGGCGTCGCCCGCCACCCACAGCGCCGGGGCATCGGCTGCCGGCAGCAGCAGGCGCAGCCCACGCGCCTGGGCCAGGCCTTGCAGCTCGTCGCCCACGGCACGCAGTGCGGGCCCGATGTCTTGGCGCTGGCGGTGGATCTCGCCCACCGGTGACTCCAGGCGCGACAGGTCGAGCATGTTGGTCACCAGCACCAGCATGCGCTGCGCGCCGGCCTGGATGCTGGCCAGCATGGTCTGCAGCCGGGCGTCGGCCGGGCCGCGTGCCAGCGCCAGCTCCGAGAAACCCAGGATCGATTGCAGCGGCGTGCGCAGCTCATGGCTGATGTTGGCCAGGAAGGCGCTCTTGCGGCATTGGCGCGCTCGGCAGCGTCCTTGGCCTCGTTGGTGCGTTGCGCCGCCTCGTGGAACTCGGTCACGTCCATCAGGCAGGCGATCACGCCCGCCACGGCGCCGTCGGCGTCGGCAAACGGTGTCACCCGGGTGATCACATCGCGCGGCAGGCCGTCGCTGTCGAGCAGCTGCTCCTCATAGCTGATCGGCTGCATCGCGGCGATGGCCAGTTGCTCTTGCGCTTCATGCGGCGCGGCCAGGTGCGGCGGGTACAAGCGGCCCAGGTTCTGGCCGATGGCGCGCGCCACCGTGATGCCGGTCAGCCCCACCCAGGCCTGGTTCACGCGCAGGAAGCGGCCGGCGCTGTCCTTCATCACCATCGGGATCGGGCTCAGCTGGAACAGCCGTTCGGTGACGGCATCCTGCGCTGCCAGGCTGGTGCGCGCGGCGTGCAGCTCGCTGCGCAGCGCCGTCTGGCAGCGCAGGCTGCGCCAGCAGATGGCGCCCACGGCGGCCAGCGCCGCCAGCAGCGCCAGCGTGCTGCCGGCCCAGTGCCGCGCCGGCAACAGCAGCAGGATCAGCGCGCCCAGCACCACGCCAGCGGCCAGCAGCGATTGGCTGGGCGGCACGGTGGCCGGCAAGGTCGGCGGGTTGTCGGGGTGGTGCATCGGTGGCGGCAGGTTGGCAAGGCGCTGAGACAAACGCGCCTTGCTGATTGGCCCACTGCCCGGGTGCCGCCGATCACCGGATCAGCGCCGCGTTCTTGGCGCTGACATGGCGCTGACATGGCGCTGACGTGTTGCCTCACTCGATGCGCGCGCCCGACTCCTTGATGATCTTGGCCCACTTGGCGCCGTCGGCACGGATGACTTTCAGAAACTCGTCGGGGCTGCTGGTGTAGGGCTCGAAGAACTGCGCGCGGATGACCTGGCGCATCTCGGGTGAGCGCAGCACCTTCACCAGCTCGGCCTGCAGCCGCTCGGCCACCGGCTTGGGCAGGCCGGCTGGCGCCATGATGCCGAACCACAGGTCACTGCCGGCGGCTGAATAGCCGGGCACGCCGGCTTCTTCCATCGTCGGCACATCCGGCAGATAGGGGCTGCGCTTGCTGCTGGTGATGGCCAGCGCCCGCACCCGGCCGCTGCGCACCTGCGGGATGGCGGCGTTGAGGATGTCGAACATGAACGTGATCTGGCCCGAGATGGTGTCGTTCATGGCCAGCGCGCTGCCGCGGTAGGGCACATGCTGCATCTGGGTGCCGGTCATCACCTTCAGCACCTCACCCGACAAGTGGTTCGACGAGCCGTTGCCCGCCGAGCCGAAGCTGACCTTGCCCGGGTTGGCCTTGGCATGGTCCACCAGCTCGGCCACGTTCTTGGCCGGGTGCGCGCCATGCACCACCAGCATGTTCACGTACGACACCGCCAAGGTCAGCGGGGTGAAATCCTTCACCGGGTCATAGCCCAGCTTGGCGCCGTACAACGTTGGGTTGATGGCATGGGTGCCGGTGGTCGACAGGCCGATGGTGTAACCGTCGGGCGGCGATTTGGCCAGCGCCTGCATGCCGACGCCGCCGCCGGCACCGGCGCGGTTTTCCACCACCACCGGCTGGCCCAGTGCGGCCTGCAGTTGCTGGGCCACGCTGCGCGAGAAGATGTCGGTCGGCCCACCGGGCGGGAAGGGCACGATCCATTTGATCGGACGAGCAGGCCAGGCGTCGGTTTGGGCCTGGGCCGGGCCGGCCAGCCAGGTGGCGGCCAGGGTGCTGGCGGCCAGCGTCGTCATCATCAGCCTGCGGCGGTTCGGGGTGCTCATGGGGGTCCTCTTGATGCAGTCGGGTGCCCGCAGCCGGGCGTGGCGCGGCAGTATGACGCTGGGCGCAGCGGGCTTGGGGCGCTGCGCACTTTGATTGCGTGAAAGCGTGGGTTTGCACTGAGCCGGCGCGGTGCGCAGCCGGCCGCTTGCCAGCCTGTGCCCATGCCCTCGCCATGCCCTGGATTGACAGCGCGCCCGAAAGGGGTTCCCCTGCAGGCTTGGGGCCCGCCTGGTGGCCCCGATTGCTCCCGACGCCGGCCATGCCCAGCTGCATCCTCGTGATCGACGACCATCCGCTGTTCAGGCTGGGCCTGCGCGCGATGCTGGACGGCCATGTCAACGGGCTGCGTCTGGACGAGGCCGACAGCCTGCTGGCGGCCGCCGACCGGCTGGCCGAGACAGCGCCGGTGGACCTGGTTGTCTACGACTGGCACCTGCCTGCCGGCGGCGGCCTGCGTGGCCTGGTGATGCTGTGTGAGCTGGTGCCGGCCACGCCGGTGCTGGTGGTCTCAGGCGACGACACCGACGCGGTGCGTTATGCCGCGCTGCAGGTGGGTGCGGCCGATTTCGTGTCCAAGGCTGACGATGCGCGCCGGCTGCGCGAGGTGGTGCTGCGCCTGCTGGCGCGCGGCGCCGCTGCCGATGTGCAGCGCGCTGCGCCCACGCCGGTGCTGCTGACGCCGCGCCAGCGCGAGATCCTGGCGCGCCTGGCGCTGGGCCAGGCGAACAAGCGCATCGCCCTCGGCCTGGGCATCTCGGAGAACACGGTGCGCTGCCATGTGTCGGAGCTGCTGCGCGCGCTGCATGCCGCCAACCGCACCGAGGCGGTGGCCAAGGCCACGCACTGCGGGCTGCTGCAAGGCTGGTCAGGCCGGCCGCCGCTTCACAGCG
>JANNMP010000045.1:0-2083 GCA_031398015.1 Burkholderiaceae bacterium | reverse complement strand
CTTGTTGATGGGCAGCATCAAATGAGGTTTTGGCTTTGGCTGCTGGCCTTGCTGGCTTTGCTGGCCGGCGCCGCCGCATCGGCGCAGACCACGCTGATCGATGACTTCGCCGATGCCAGCCGCTGGCAGGCCACGGCGTCTGACCAGGTGGCCGCGCGTGTGGCGCCAGACAAGGCCGGCGGCCTGTGCCTGCACTACAACTTCGGCAAGGTCTCGGGTTATGCGGTGGCGCGGCGCGCGCTGGCAATCGAGCTGCCGGCGTTCTACCGCTTCAACCTGCGCCTGCGTGGCCAGGGTGCGGCCAACGCCTTCCAGGTCAAGTTGATCGATGCCAGCGGCGACAACGTGTGGTGGCGCAACCTGCCTGACTTCACGCCGCCCGCGCGCAGCACCGACCTGGCGATCCGCCAGCGCCAGATCGGCTTTGCCTGGGGCCCCACTGGCGACAAAGTGCTCCAGCGTGCTGCCGCGCTGGAGCTGGTGGTGGCCAGCGGGCGCGGCGGTGGTGCGGGTGTGCTGTGCTTCGAGCGGCTCACGCTCAGCACGCTGGGCCCACCGGCAGCCGAAGACGTGCAGTTGCTGCAGCATGGCCCCGACGGCAGCACGCTGTCGTTCGGCGGCGCGCTGCGTGAATTCAATGGCCTGCTGTGGCGCTGGCCCGGCACGCCGCATGCGGCCGCCGTGGTGCAGGCCAGTGACGACGGCGTGCATTGGCGCACGCTGCACCGCCTGCCGCCGGGCCGGCGTACCTGGCAGGCGTTGTGGCTGCCTGAGCAGGAGGCAAGGCAGGTGCGCATCAGCGGCGGAGTCAATGGCGGAGGACAGGCGCTGGATGTGCAAGCCATGTCGCCCAGCGCCTGGCCCGACCGCAATGCCATGCTCAAGGCGCTGGCCGCCACGGCCCCACGCAGCCACCACCCCAGGGCGCTGCATGGCGAGCAGAACTACTGGACCCTGGTGGGCGTGGACGGCGGTGGCGCCACGGCGGCCTTGTTGTCCGAAGACGGCGCCATCGAGCCCCGGCGCGGTGGGCCGTCACTGGAGCCGATGGTGATCGACGCGTTAGGCCAGGCCATCGGCTGGGCCGAGGTGCAGGCCGCGGGCGAGCGCCAGACGCTGCTGCGCCAGGGCCACTTGCCGCTGCCGCAGGTGCAGTGGCGGCACCCGGCATTCCGGCTCGACATCGAGGCCGGCGCCGAAGGCACGCGCACGCGGTCGCAACTGATCGCCCGCTACACCCTGCACAACCCCAGGCCCGAGCCGCAGCAGTTGACGCTGGTGCTGCTGCTGCGGCCCTGGCAAGTGAACCCGCCGCAGCAGTTCTTGAACACGCCCGGCGGCGTGGCCGAGTTGCGGCAATTGCGCTGGGCGGGCCGCCGGTTGCTGGTCAATGGCAAGCCCTGGCTGCAAACACTCGATCCACCTGCCCAGGTGCAGGCGGCTGGCTTTGACACTGCGGATGTGCTGGACGGCCAAGCCCCCGCGCTCACCACCCTGCAAGACCCACAAGGCCTGGCCAGCGCGCGCTTGAACTGGCCGATGCAACTGGCCCCCGGCGAGCGCCGCACTGTCACCCTGGCCCTGCCACTGGCCGGTGCGCCCACGCCGCCGCGCGACGGTGCCGATGCCGCCGCCCGGCTGGATGGCGTGGCCGCCGCCTGGCACACCCGCCTCAACCGCGTTCAGTTCACGCTGCCGCCGCAGGCCCGGCGCATCGAAGACAGCCTGCGCGCCGCGCTGGCACACATCCTCATGTCGCGCGACGGCCCGGCGCTGCAACCCGGCACCCGAAGTTATGCCCGCAGCTGGGTGCGTGACGGCGCGATGATGGTGGCCGGCCTGCTGCGCCTGGGCGAGGTGGCGGCCGCACGCGACTTCACCACCTGGTACGCCGGCCATTTGTTTGCCAACGGCAAGGTGCCCTGCTGCGTCGACGCGCGTGGCGCTGACCCGGTGGCCGAGAACGACAGCCATTGCCAGTTCATCTACAGCGTGGCCGAGCTGTGGCGCCACACGCAAGACCGCGCGCTGATCAAGCGCCTGTGGCCGCAGGTGGACGCCGCCGCACGCTACATGGAGCAAC
>JANNMP010000019.1:0-2003 GCA_031398015.1 Burkholderiaceae bacterium | reverse complement strand
GTACAGCGAGCCGGGATCGGGCTCGGACCTGGCCTCGCTGAAGTGCAAGGCAGAACGGGTCGGTGACACCTTCATCGTCAACGGCCAGAAGACCTGGACCACGCTGGGCCAGTACGGCGAATGGATTTTCTGCCTGGTGCGCACCAGCAACGACGGCAAGCCGCAGACCGGCATCAGCTTCCTGCTGATCGACATGAAAAGCCCCGGCATCAGCGTGCGGCCGATCATCACGATGGACGGCGAGCATGAGGTCAATGAAGTCTTCTTCGACAACGTGGTGGTGCCGGCCGAGAACCTGATCGGCGAAGAGAACAAGGGCTGGACCTACGCCAAGCACCTGCTGGCGCATGAGCGCACCAACATCGCCGACGTCAACCGCGCCAAGCGTGAGCTGGAGCGGCTCAAGCGCCTGGCCAAGGCCGAGGGCGTGTACGACGAACCGCGCTTCCGTGACCAGGTGGCGCTGCTCGAAGTGGACGTGGTGGCGCTGGAGATGATGGTGCTGCGCGTGCTGTCGGCCGAGAAGAGCGGCAAGCAGTCACTCGACGTGGCCGGGCTGCTGAAGATCCGCGGCAGCGAAATCCAGCAGCGCTACACCGAGCTGATGATGCTGGCCGCCGGGCCGATGAGCTTGCCGTTTGAGCACGAGGCGCTGGCCGCCGCCGGCTGGCAGGGTGAGTTTGCCGGCGCCGCCACACTGGCGCCACTGGCCGGCACCTACTTCAACATGCGCAAGACCACGATCTACGGCGGCTCGAACGAAGTACAGCGCAACATTGTTTCCCAGACAGTGCTGGGCTGAGTCAGGAGAACACGATGGACTTCGATTTCAGCGACGACCAGAACTCACTGCGTGACGCGGTGGCCAAGTGGGTGGACAAGGGCTTTGATTTCAGCCGCCGCCACAAGCTGGCCAAGGCCGGTGGCGCCAGCCGCGCGGTCTACAGCGAACTGGCCGAACTGGGCCTGACCGGCCTGGCCGTGCCCGAAGCCCATGGCGGCATGGGCTTCGGCGCGGTGGAGGCGATGGTGGTGATGGAAGAACTGGGCCGCGGCCTGGTCAATGCGCCGTATGCGGCTGGCGCGCTGGTGGCGCCGGTGCTGCTGGCTGCCGCGCCGCAGGCCGTGCAAGCGGCATGGCTGCCCAAGATCGCCGACGCCAGCGCGCTGGTGGTGCTGGCACACCAGGAGCGCAGCGCGCGCTACCAGCTCCACCATGTGGCCACCACCGCCAGCCAGGCCGGCGGCGCCTGGGTGCTGAACGGCCAGAAGAGCGTGGTGCCGGCGGCCGACGAGGCCGATGCCTTCATCGTGCCGGCGCGCTTGTCTGGCGCCGTGGACGCCACCAGCGGCATCGGCCTGTTCCTGGTGGACAAGGGTGCGACCGGTGCCACCGTGGCGGCCTACCCCACGCAGGACGGTGGGCGCGCCGGTGAGCTCAAGCTCAACCAGGCCAGCGCCACGCTGATCAGCAGCGACGGCTGGGCCACGCTGCAGCAGGCGGTGGACGTGGGCATTGCCGCAGCTTGCGCCGAGGGTGTGGGCGCGATGGACCGCATGGTGGCCATCACGGTGGACTACATGCACGCGCGCAAGCAGTTCGGCGTCACGCTGGCCAGCTTCCAGGCGCTGCGCCACCGCATGGCCGACGTGAAGATGCAGCTGGAGCTGGGCCGCTCGATGAGCTACTACGCCAGCCTGAAGCTGGGCGAGCCGGCGGCGCAGCGGCGCCGCGCCATCAGCCAGGCCAAGGTGCAGCTGGGCAACAGCATGCGCTACGTCGGCCAGCAGTGCACGCAGATCCACGGCGGCATCGGCGTCACCGATGAATACATCAGCAGCCATTACTTCAAGCGCCTGACGATGCTGGAGATGGCCTACGGCGACACCATGCATCGATAAAACAAAGCAGATCATCACCGGTTCTTTTGACCGCTATGGGATGGTGAAAGAAGACTCCGCTTCCGTTATCATTCAGGGCAGTTGTCCCGGCCAGGAATATG
>JANNMP010000008.1:0-4304 GCA_031398015.1 Burkholderiaceae bacterium | reverse complement strand
GTACAGCGCGGCGCCGCGGTTGATGAAGTCGCAGCAGGGCATGATGCAGTCGGGCATGCGGTGCTCGTACTTGCACAGCTTGGCGCCGGTCTTGGCGTCGAGCGCAAAGATGCGGCTGTCGCTGGCGGTGACGAACATCCTGCCGTTGTGGATCAGCGGTTCGGCAGCAGCTTGGCCACGTTGGCGGTGTTGATGGTCTTCAGCGGTGAATAGCGCTGGCCTTGCTGGCCGATGCCCCAGCTCAGCACGTCGCCGATGGACGTGGCGTCGTTGTCGATCATCTGGTCGGTGACCGGGGTGATGGCCTGCGCGCCCAGCGAGGCCAGGCCCAGCGTGATCAACAAGCCCAACAGCTTCAATTTCATGGTGTGTGTCTCCGGCGTGGAAGTGGGTGTCACAGCCGGGCACAGGCTGCGGCGCAACTGCTTGATCCATCGGCTGGAACCGTGCCACCGTTGCGGCGCGCACCGGGGCATTGATTTCCAGGGGTCAACCCGGGGCCGGCTGTGCCAGCTTTGCGCAGCAGCTGCGCGCTGCACTCAAAGCGGCTTGCCACGCTGCAGCGTGGTCTGCTCATCACCCGCATACAGGTGGGCCACGTTGCGGGTGTATTCGGCCGGCCAGGCAGCCCAGCGGCTGAAGGCCTCGGGCGGGCGCTGGCGCAGCACCTCGTTCATCTCCATGCCCTGGGCTGCCCAGCGGCTGAAGCTTGAATCCAGCCACTGCAGGTAGGCCTGGGTCTGCTGCAGGCCGCGCTGGCCCTGGTGCACCGGGCCGTGGCTGGGCACCACGGCAGCCAGCGGCAGCTGCGCCAGGCTTTGCAGCCAGGCACGCGGCATGGCATGCGGCGTGGTGGGCACGCGCTCGGCAAACACCAGGCCGCCGACAAAGGCCACACCGCTGGTCTTGTCGATCAGCACCAGGTCACTGCTGGTGTGGCCGCTGAGTTCACGCAGCTCGAATTCACGCGCGCCGATGCGCAGCGGGCCGGCGCCGATGGTGTGGTTGGGCAGGCGGGCCTCGGTGCCTTTCATCCAATCCCCGCACAGCCGGTACAGGTTGGTCTCATCGCTGGCCGCCTCACGCTGCATGCGGGCGCGGGTGGCAGCGGTGGCATGCAGCGGCACGCTGGCAAAGGCCTGGTTGCCGAGAAAGTAGTCGGGGTGCAGGTTGAGGTGCAGCACCATCACCACCGGCTCGGCTGTGCTGCGCGCGATCAGCGCAGGCAGTTGCTCACCATACAGCCGGCTGGGCCCGGTGTTGATCACCAGCACACCGGCGCCGGTGGTGATGAAGCCGGTGTTGATGATGTGGCAGCCGTTGGCCGGCGAGAAGTCGCCGTTTGCACCCTCGACCACGTAGACGCCGTCGGCCAGCGCACGCGCCTTCAGGCCGTAGTCCAGCCGCGCCAAGTTGACCACCGGCGCCGCAGCTGCCTGCTGGGCCGCCACCGGCAGCGGCGCGGGCGCCGCCAGCAACGCAGCGGCCAGCAGCAGATGGGCAGACAGGGCGCGCATCAGTCCAGTCTGGCGTCGATGCGGTTGCCGTTGTTGTCCACGCCCACGATGCGCAGCGGGCCAGCCGGCGGCTTGGCAAAGTCGAAGCTGAACACCGGGTTCTCGCTGACCGGCTCGAAGGTCTGGATGCGCAGCAGCTCGCGGTCAGCGGCATCGCGCACGCTGAGCTTGCTGACGTCAAACGCCGGGATGCCGCCGACCAGGCCGGTGTCCATCGGGTGCATGATGCGCACCCGCAGCCGCGCCGCGCTGCGCTGTCGCCACCCGGTGCGCTGCTGGCAAACACCCGGCCGCTGACCTGGCCCAGGGTCTGCGTCCAGCTGCCGTCGGCGCGGGTGGCGCCCGACACGGTGCAGCCGCCGCCGACGGAGTCCACCAGCGTACCGCCCACATGCCAGATGCCGTCGGCCGTCAGCACCAGCGCCCGCACCGGCGAGGCCTGCTCCAGCTTGAAGCGGAAGCTCACCGCGGCTTGCGCCGCCAGCGGTTGCAGCTACAGCACCTTGCGGATCGGGTTGCGGTCGACCAGCACGAGCAGGCGTTGCACACCAGGCAGGTCGGTGGCCACGGTGATCGGCACGTTCATCGGGTCTTCGGCAAAGGCCGGGCCCAGCACCCGCACGCGTGGGTCGAACACCACGCGGGCTTTGGTGCCGAGAAATTCCTTCTTCAGCTCGGGCCACTGGAACGACTGGAATGGGTCACCGCCGAACGGGTCGGCCTTGGCCCAAGCCGGCAGCCCCAGCAGCGCCGCGCTGCTGGCCAGCAGATGGCGGCGTTGCAGCGTCTGGCCTACCAGCGGTGCAGCCAGCGCAACGACAGCAAGCCGGCACGCGGCGCGCCGGGCTCGTAAAAGCGGCTGTTGCCGTCGTTGACGATGACGCTGCCGACATGGTCGCGGTCAAACAGGTTGTCGATGCGGGCCAGCAGCTCCAGGCTGTCAGCGGGCCCCAGCGCCAGTTGGCCTGACCAGCGCAGGTGGGCCAGCGCATAACCCGCAGCCTGTGCGGTGTTCAGGTCATTGGCCGCCGTGCGGGCCACGGCACGCCATTCCAGCGCCCAGGTGCCGCCCAGCGGGCCGGCGCGCCAGGCGGCCTGGGCCCAGGCGGTGGCGCGCTGGGTGCCGGCGATGCGGTTGCCGGCCGGCACCGGCACCGGTGGCGTGGTTGCTGCAGAACACGGCGTCGACGCGCAGGTGAGGAACGTGTCGCGGTAATCGGCATGCAGCAGCGACAGCGCCGCCTGCAGCCGCAGGCCGGGCTGCAAGCGCCAGGTGGCCGCCAGCTCGGCGCCATGGCGGCTCGTGCGGCCCACGTTCTGGAACGACGCGCGCCCGCCGGTGTTGCTGCGCACACCGATCTCGTCATCGGTGTGCACCACAAACAGCGTGGCATCGATGTCGAATGCCGGGCTGCGCCATTTGCTGCCCAGCTCGGCCTGGCGGCTGGTCTGGCCTTGCAGGGTCTTGTTGAAGCCGCTGTTGTCGGCGCTGTAGGCCAGCTCACCCAGCGTGGGCGATTCATAACCGCGCGCCACGCTGGCATGCAGGGCCCAGCCCGGCGCCAGTTTCCAGCGCAGGCCCAGCACCGGGTTGGTGTAGCTGTACTGCAGGCTGCCACCGTCGTTGCCGTTCAGGCCGACGATGTAGCGGTCTTGCACATCAATCGAAACCCGGCCGCTGCGCACGCCAGCGGTGGCGCTGATGGCCGGGCTCAGCGCCCATTCGGCCTGCAGGAAACCATCGCGGCTGGTGGCGGTGTTGGTCTCGTCGCGACGCAGGCGGCCCTGCACCCCCAGCACAGCGGCCGCACCGGCGCCGGTGAAGTTCTCGTAGCCCAGGCGCAGGTCGCGCTGGCGTTCGATGGCCACACCGGCCACTGCGTCCACCCCAGGCCAGCCGAACTGCAGCCGCGCCTCCAGGCCTTCATAACGGCGGTCGAAATCGATCACGCCGCCGCCGTGGCGGGCATTGGCTTGCGTGGCCACCGGAATGGCCAGGAACTGCACCACGCTGCGCTGGCCGCTGTGCAGGCTCAGGCTGCTCTCGCGCAGCACACCGCCGCCGGCAAACTGGTGGCGCCAATTGAGACCAGCCTGGGTCTGCTCGATCGTCTTGCGGGTGTTGAACTGGCTGGCCACCGCCGCCGTGCCGCGTGGGTTGGCCGCCAGGTCGGCTGCACTCAGGCCCAGCGGGTCTTGTGCCGATTGCTGGTGGTCTGACAGCTGCAGCACGACGCGGTCAGCGCTGCCCTGCCAGCCCAGCCGCACATGGCCCAGTTGGCGCTCAGCCGCGCTCTGCGGGCGAAAGCCGTCGGTGTCCAGCTTGGACAGGCTGGCGCGCACATCCAGCGCACCTCCGGCCACCGGGCCCAGCGGCGCGGCCAGGCTGGCGCGCGCCTGGCGCAGGCCGAAGCTGCCGGCGTCCACGCCCAGCTCGGTCACACCGGAGTTGACTGGCGCACCAAACAGCGCGATCACGCCGCCCGAGCTGTTGCCGTACAGCACCGAAAACGGCCCGCGCAGCACCTCCACCCGCAACGCGCCGGCCAGGTCGACATGCGCCACCTGGCCCTGGCCGTCGGGCATGGTGGCGGGGATGCCGTCGGCATACAGGCGCAGGCCGCGCACGCCAAAGCCGGCACGGGCGCCAAAGCCGCGGGCGCTGATTTGCAGGTCTTGGGCGTAATTGCTGCGGTTGTTGACCACCAGCCCCGGCACCTGGCCCAGTGCTTCGGACAGGTTGACCATCGGCCCGGCGTCGCGCAGCGTGGCAGCGTCGACGCTGGA
>JANNMP010000005.1:0-5090 GCA_031398015.1 Burkholderiaceae bacterium | reverse complement strand
CGATGCAACCGACCTGCTCGACGCCGCCGACCGGCGCCTGTACCAGGCCAAGCACGAGGGGCGTGACCGGGCCTGTGGTTGAGCCGCTGGCCGGTCAGCCCGCGCCAGGCCCGGCCAGCAGCGGGATCGCCCCGTCTGAATTGACGCCCAGCAGGCCGACAGCGCTGTAGATGCCCAGCTTCTGGCGTGTGTCCTGGATGTCGAGGTTGCGCATCGTCAGTTGGCCGATGCGGTCGGCGGGGCTGAAGGCGCCTTCCACCTTCTCCATGCTCAGCCGCTCGGGTTGGTAGGTCAGGTTCGGGCTGGTGGTGTCCATCACCGAGTAGTCATTGCCGCGCCGCAGCTGCAAGGTCACCTCACCGGTCACTGCGCGCGCCACCCAGCGTTGCGCGGTCTCGCGCAGCATCAGGCACTGCGGGTCGAACCAGCGGCCCTGGTACAGCAGGCGGCCCAGGCGGCGGCCGTTGTTGCGGTACTGCTCGATGGTGTCTTCGTTGTGGATGCCGGTGACCAGACGCTCATAGGCGATGTGCAGCAGCGCCATGCCGGGTGCTTCATAGATGCCGCGGCTCTTGGCCTCGATGATGCGGTTCTCGATCTGGTCGCACATGCCCAGGCCGTGGCGGCCGCCGATGCGGTTGGCCTCCTCAAAAAGCGACACGGCGTCTTCGAAGCTTCTGCCGTTCAGCGCCACCGGCTGGCCTTCGTCAAAGCGCACCGTCACGTCTTCGGCCTTCACGGCCACATCGTCACGCCAGAAGGCCACACCCATGATCGGGGTGACGATGTGCATGCCGGCGTTCAGCAGCTCCAGGTCCTTGGCCTCGTGCGTGGCGCCCAGCATGTTGCTGTCGGTGGAATAGGCTTTTTCCACGCTCATCTTGTAGTCGAAGCCATGGGCGATGAGGAATTCGCTCATCTCCTTGCGGCCGCCCAGCTCGTCGATGAACTGCTGGTCCAGCCAGGGCTTGTAGATGCGCAGCGCCGGGTTGGCCAGCAGGCCGTAGCGGTAGAAGCGCTCGATGTCGTTGCCCTTGTAGGTGCTGCCGTCGCCCCAGATGTGCACATCGTCGTCGCGCATCGCCACCACCAGGGCGGTGCCGGTGACAGCCCGGCCCAGCGGCGTGGTGTTGAAGTAAGTGGCGCCGCCCGTGCTGATGTGGAAGGCGCCACACTGGATCGCGGCAATGCCTTCGGCCACAAGCTGGGCCCGGCAGTCCACCAGGCGGGCGCTGTCGGCGCCATAGGCCAGGGCCTTGCGCGGGATCTCGTCGTAGTCGCTCTCGTCGGGCTGGCCCAAGTTGGCTGTGTAGGCGCAGGGCACGGCGCCCTTGCTGCGCATCCACAGCACGGCGGCGCTGGTGTCCAGGCCGCCCGAGAACGCGATGCCCACACGCTCACCGGCGGGAAGGCGTTGAAGAATGTTGGCGGCCATGGACAAAGCCCTCGCGGCGAAGAGAAACCGCGCAGTTTAGGTGCTGGTGGCTGGCGGCTTGGGTCCTGGTTCTGGCACTGGTCGCGGCCACAGGCCCAGCACCAGCGCCGTGCCCAGCAGGACCACCGCAGCGCCCAGCAGCATTGGCAGCGTGACCTGCTCAGCCAACACCAGCGCGCCCCAGGCAGCGGCAAACACCGGCACCAGAAACGTCACCGACGAAGCGCCGGTGGGCCCCATCCGGGCGATCAGGCGGAAGTACAGGACGTAGGCCAGCCCGGAGGCCAGCACGGCCAGCGCAGCGGCCACCAGCCAATCCTGCAGGCCTGGTGTTGCAACGGGCCAGGCCAGCAGCGCCGGCAGCGCCAGGGCCAGCGCGGCGGCCAGTTGCGTGCCTGCGGCCATGGCCATCGACGGCACGCCGGCCAGGTGGCGCTTGGCCAGGTTGCCGGCAAAGCCGTACATCAGCGTGCCTGACAGGCAGGCGGCGATGGCCAAGGCGGTATTGGCATCGACCTGCGAACCCACCAGGCTGCCTGCCGCAGCAGATGCCATCGATTTGTAGGCCGCCAGCCCGGCCACGCCGGCAAAGCCCAGGCCCAGGCCCAGGCTGCGCCAGCGGTTCAGTGGGTCACCCAGCCAGGCCCACGCGATGAGTGCGGTGCACAGCGGCGTGGCGGCGTTGAAGATGGCCGCCAGCCCGGCCGGCAATGTGCGCATCGCATAGCCGAAGAACAGAAACGGCAGTGCTGAATTGAACAGCCCCAGCACCAGCAGCGCGCGCCAGTGCTGGCGCATCACCGCCCATTCACCGCGCCACAGCAGCAAGGGCAACAGCACCAGCGCGGCGCCGGCCACCCGCACAAAGGCCAGCGCCACCGGGCCGAAGGCCGGCACGGCCAGGCGCATGAACAGGAACGACGCGCCCCAGATCGCGGCCAGCAGCAGCAGGTCGCCCAGGTCGCGTGCCTTCATGCCAGCAGCACACCTTCGGCCTGCAGCAACGCGGTCTTGCGCTCCAGGCCACCGGCATAGCCGGTGAGCGAGCCGTCACGCCCCAGCACCCGGTGGCAGGGCACCAGCACCGACACCGGGTTGCGGCCGATGGCGGCGCCCGCAGCGCGCACGGCAGCAGGCGTGCCGGCAGCACTGGCGATCTGGCCGTAGGTGCTGGTGGCGCCGCGCGGCAGGCCGATCAGCGCGCGCCACACGGCTTGCTGGAACGGTGTGCCCAGCAAATCCAGCGGCACACCATGCAGCGGCTCGGCGGCGCCGTCGAAATAGGCTTGCAGCGCCCGCGCGGCGGTTTGCAGGTGTGGGTGGTCTGGCAACACCGGCGCTGCCAGCGGCCCGGGGTGGTGGGCCTGGCCGTCAAACCACAGGCCGGCCAGGCCGTTGGCGGTGGCCGCAGCCGTCATCATGCCCAAAGGGGTGGCCAGGCGGGCCTGGGCTTGCAGCAGGGTGTGTTGGGTGGGGTTCATGTGGGAGCACCTGTTTCCAGGCTCAGCCAGAGTTTGAAGACGGCGTAACCACGCCAGGGGCGCCAAGCTTCGGCAATGGCGGTGCCGGCCACCGGGTCGCGTGTTTTGGCGTCCTGGCCCAGCGCCTTCAGCAGCGCGATGTCGGCCGCCGGCCAGGCGTCGGGCCAGCCCAGCGTGCGCAGCACGATCAATTGCGCACTCCAGTCGCCGATGCCGGGCAGGGCGGTGAGGGTGGCCAGCGTGGCAGGCACGTCGGCGCCGGGCTGCAGTTGCAGCCGGCCATCGACCACGGCCTGGGCCAGCGCCTGCATGGCCCGCACCCGCTGGCGCACGATGCCCAGCGTGCCGATGTCGGCGGCATCGGCGCTGGCCAGGGCCTGGGCGCTGGGGAACAAGCGGTCCAGCCCGGGGAAGGGCGTGGCAACGGGCGCGCCGAAGCGTTGCACCAACCGCTGGCAGAGCGTGCGCGCAGCGGCCACGCTGACCTGCTGGCCCAGCACCACGCGCACGGCGGTCTCGAAACCGCACCAGCTGCCAGGCAGGCGGATGCCGGGCCGCGCCGGGCCAGGCATGCTGGCCAGCACCGGGTCGATCAGCGCCGGGTCGGCGTCGAGGTCAAACACATGGCGGGCCAGTTGCAGCAGGCTGCCCAGCGCCGGTTGCAGCGCGGGCGCGGCCGCCAGGTGCAGCTCATGGCGCTGTGGCACGAAGCGCGCTTCGATCCAGCCTTGCAGCAGCTGCCCCTGGTGTGGCAGGGCCAGGCTGCGGCGCAGCAGCAGGCCGTCCACCTGCTCTTGCCCCGGCACCGCGCGGCGGCTGATGAAGCCGAGCATGCCGTCAACGTCATACGGTGGGCGCCAGGCCAGTTTGAGCACACCCGGCTCCACCGCGCCGGCGCGCCGCAACGCGCTGGGGCTGAGCCGGTAATGCTGGGCAAACGCGGCATTGAAGCGCCGCAGGCTGCCCCAGCCGGTGGCCAGCGCCACCTGGGTGACCGGCAGCCCGGTGTCGGTCAGCAACTGCTTGGCCAGCAGCAGGCGCTGGGTGCACAGCCAGGCCAGCGGGCTCACGCCATGGCGCTTGGCAAAGATGCGGCGCAGGTGGCGGTCGGTCACGCCCAGGCGCGCGGCGATGGCCGGCAGCGGTGGGTCTTGGCCCTCGCTGGCGGCCTGGCCCAGCCAGCGCGCCGCCTGGTCGGCCAGCACGCCCGACGAATCGGCCAACGACAGGCCCGGCGCCAGCTCGGGCCGGCAGCGCAGGCATGGGCGGAAGCCCTGGGGTCTCGGCCAGCGCGGCATTGGCAAAAAAGCGGCAGTTCTCGCGCTTGGGGGGCTTCACCCGGCAAACCGGCCGGCAATAGATGCCGGTGGAAGTGACGCCGATGAACAGCCGGCCGTCATAGCGGGCATCATGGGCGCGCAGCACCTGGTAGGCAGCATCGTCGTGCAGGGCTGCGTGGTTGAACGTTGTGCTGGACATGGCACGATGATAGACAGGCCAGCGCTGCCCACTCGCCGTTTTCGGACCTGTGCCCGCCCCCCGGGTTGGTTGGCTCGGCCGGCCGCGAACGCTCCTTAGAATGAATTGACAACCATCCAACACCGAAAGCCATCCTCCATGCGCGTTCCAGCGTCGGTCTTCAAGGCGTATGACATCCGCGGCATCGTCGGCAAGGGCATCGACGACGACTTTGCCGAGCACCTGGGCCGCGCCTTTGGCAGCGAGGCCAGGCTGTCCGGCCAGAAGGCCGTGGTGGTGGGGCGTGACGGCCGCCTGTCGGGCGCCAGCCTGGTGGCCGCGCTGGTGCGCGGTTTGAGATCCACCGGCCTCGACGTGGTGGACATCGGCGCGGTGACCACGCCGATGCTGTATTACGTGGCCGCCACCCGGGCCAAGTTTGGCTGCACCTCGGGCATCCAGGTCACCGGCAGCCACAACCCGAAGGACTACAACGGCTTCAAGATGGTGATGGCCGGCCGCGCCATCTACGGCGAAGACATCCAGCGCCTGCGCCAGCGCATGCAAAGCGAGACCTACGCCCGTGGCAAGGGCCGCGGTGCCAGCATGGACATCGTGCCCGAATACAGCGCCCGCATCACCGGTGACGCCAAGCTGGCACGGCCGATGAAGATCGTCGTTGATTCAGGCAATGGCATCCCCGGTGCCACCTCGCC
>JANNMP010000789.1:0-15066 GCA_031398015.1 Burkholderiaceae bacterium | reverse complement strand
CAGAATGGTTGCCCAGACATTGGTGCCATAGCCCAGGAAGCGAAGTGGCTCCCAAACCTTGTCGCGAATCGACCAGAAAAAATTCCAATCCAAACCGAAACCACTGTAGCGCATCACAAAACCGGTGATGTACTGAAAGTTGTACTGGCCCCAGAACAGCTCCGAAAACCGCGCGTCAGACAAGCCGAAGTAAAAGGAGTGGGTTGTCAGCGGGACGACGAAGTAGCTCAGTGACAGGACGGCAGTCTGCAGCAGCGGCGAGTTGGCGACCAGGCTTTCTGCGAAGTCCGACAGACCCAACCGGTGGTATGCATAGAGACTGTAGAGCGGCGACACGCCGCCGGACCTGCCTTGCACGAAGACGACGCCGAGGAAATACAAGACCGCGACCAGCGCCGGCAACCCCAACATCACAAATGCAACCCGGTTCTTGCGCACAAAGGTGAACAGACGGGCACGCGCCGGCGAGTTTGGGCTCAACGCCAAGGTGAAAGTGATGAAGAGAATCAAGATCACGATATCCATGCGACCGCTTCGGATCAGCAGCTGGTTGACAATGACCATGCTCACCGACACACCCGAAATGAAAATCAGAAAAATGCGCTGCAGTTTTCCGAAGCGCGCCAGGCTTTGGTTCAACATCAGGCCGACAAATAGGAATGCGGCAGCCACAAACTGATTCAGCCGCACCAGCGGCCCTTGTGCTTCAAGACCGGCAGCGCGGGCAAAGGTCTCGCTGCGCACCTCGTTCAAGGCGCCGCCCTCCAACCGCTGAGCCAGGCTGATCGAACTGGTCAGAATGCCGTCGATGAACACCGATGCCAGGCCCAACAGGCCGACCATGCCAATCACTGCCAGCAATCGAAAGGACAATTGCAATGTGTCATTGTCTGCGCGCGAGGCTGGCGCCGCGCCGGCCTTGGTCTGCGGGCCCCGCGACAGCAGGCTGCCGAACAGCGTGCCGAGAAAGAACACGGTGTGCGCAGCCATCACGTACAGCGTCGCTTCCAAAGTGATGGCTTCGCGAAATGTGAAAATCGGCAATGCATAGATCAGATATCCGATGATCCAGACACTCGCAAAAAGCGTCATCGGGTCGAACTGCCACTTCAATGGTGAATTGGAGAACTTTGCAAGCAAACTGCTGAACAGTACCAGCAGGATCAGATAACTTGCACCTAGCAAACCCATGGTGTGCTCCTGCGTGGCTGTTGGAAACGACAGCGTTGGCCATTGATGGCGCGATGGCGCACTGCCCTGGCGCAGTTGCGCATGGCTGCACGCACGATGTCGTCAACCCGAAATCGATGACGCAGAGAAGTGCGTTGCAGGCTGATCTGCAGTTTGCGACACGTCACGTCCGTGATCCTCATGACAGCAGCTTGGCGTAGGCAGCCAGCGTTTGGTCGGCACAACGCTGCCATGAGAACAGTGCCGTGCGCTCTGTTCCGCGCCGCACCAGGTCGGCACGGCAATGCAGGTCGTTCGCCACCGCTTCAATAGCGGCGATCAATGACCCGGTGTCGCCCCGCTGAAAAAACATCGCAGCATCACCCACCACCTCGGGCATGGAGGCAACGGGGCAACAAACGACTGGGCACTGGAAACTCATCGCTTCGAGCAAAGGGATGCCGAAGCCCTCGTACAACGACGTGTAGACAAACAGCGAGGCGCGGCGGTAGCAGGTTTGCAGTGCAGCATCGCTGCCGGTGAGCTGGCGCACCGCGCCTGCGCGCGCGCCACTGGCAGCGATGGCCTGCGCTTCCTCCGCACTGAAACCGCCACCGCCGAAGCACACGATGTCGAACCGCTCACGCAGCCGCGCTGACTCGGCGTAGGCATCAAGCAGGCTGCGAAAATTCTTGTAGTTGCCACGCAAGCCGACGTAGAGGATGAATTCCCCATCCGGCAACGCCACCGCCTGCGATCCCGCGCCAGCCATCAGGCTGAAGCCGTGGTGCACCACCGAAGTCTTCTCAGGGTCAACGCCGAAAAGTTCAACCAGGTCACGGCGTGTATTCTCTGAAATGCAAATCGCATGGTCTGCCTCGGCAATCGCCGCACGCTTGTCACGGGCTGGCGTATCGTGCGCCATGGCAGCGCCGATCCGCTCGTGGACCAGATCATGCACGGTGATCACACTGCGTGCGCCGCGCACGGCGGGCTGGCCGGCAGCGTAATAGGTGCGGTGCACGATATCGGGTTTCCGACGTCGCAGCAGGGGTGCCATCAAGAGGGCGTTGACAGTATGTGCAAAACGTCGAACCTTGGGCACACCGCCAACATAGGTTGCGGTCCGCTTGACGGTGGGCGCCAGGTTGCGAAGATACTCGTTGATGTGCAGCGGCGCCTCAATCGACACCTGCACCGAGGCGTCGTGCGCCAATCTGCCGGCCAGCTCAACGATGTAGCGTGAAACGCCGCCATAGCGCTGCAAGTCAAAGATCTGATGATCAAAGGCCACGCGCAAACCAGTCATGGCTGGCTCGCCACGCCGCTGGCCAAACGCTTGGCCAGTATTTTGGTCCAAGTCGGATGCAGCATCTCAAATGTCCATCCAGCCGCTTCTGCCTGTGCCAACGCATAATCCAGGATGTCGCCATGCACGGACCGAAGATACTTTTCAGGGTCGTCCTTCGGCACATGGTGGTCAAAAAACGCCGGATGCGCCGCCTGCAGTGTTGGCAGCAGTTCCGCATAACTCTGAGCGCTGGAATTGGACCAGAACAATTGGTCGGCGGGCGCCCTGCCATCAAACCCCCACAAGCCGACGCGGCGTGACAACGAACATGCCACCGGCAGCAACAGCAGGTTCAGCACATTGCCGAGCCCGGGCAGCTGGAACCTGGCAACAAAGCTGTCGTGCACGCTGGCACGCGAGCCGACCGGCACCGCAATGAGTTGCCCGGCCACGTCCGCCAGCTCGCGCCTGACGAGGTGGTCAAAACGCGCGGGGTAGATGAAGGGCACATTCGGGCTCCGCAGCAGTCGTTCGCGCAGGTCGCGTCGGAACGCGCAGGCAAACGCTGTGAAGCCGAAGTGGTAGATGGCGTCGCCGGCCACGACCGCATGCGGCTTGATGTGCTGCCACAGGTCCGCGTCGCGCACGATCGTGTTGCAGACAATGCGCACGCCGTCGGACCAATCGCGTTCGCGCGCGCCAGCCAGTGATGGCCCGGTGCCGAACACATAGGCTCGTTGCAAGCCCAGCCCCTGCACTGCGGCCTGGAAGTGCGCAAAGCGCCGCTTGCCCTCGCCGGTCTCGGCGACATGGCCGGCTGCCCAGGCTGCGGCGTCCAGCCAGTTCCAGCCATCGCTGGGGTTGGTCCGCCAATCGATGTCGAAAACGCCACCGTGCAACTTGGCCAGCGGCTGCTGCCGCACCTGACCTTGGCCAAATAACAGCACGGGTGACGCGTCCAGCGCAAGCGCATGGCTGAAGCTGGGGTGCACTGCCAAAGCAGCAGCTTGTGCGGTCGGAAAGTAAAACGCAGCCCGCTGCCGAATCTCATCGAGCTGCTGGGGCGTGGCGTCGGGTGCGATCAAGTTGATGCCGGCTTGCCGGCTGCCCCTGGCCGCCATCACTTGCAGGCTGCTGAAGGCGCCGCGCGCCATGGTCCGTGCAATGCTCATGTTGGTATTTCGCTCAATGCAGCCACAGCGCTGACCCGGTGACGACGCTGGCCAATGCCAGCGCGGGCATCAGGCTGACGCCGCGCTCAAAGCTGAAGAGGGTGAATTCGAATGATCGGCTCGATTTGCGAAAGCAGTAGATGCAATAAAACCCGGCGTAGGCCAGCAGCATGCCCAAGGGCAGCGCCGTCAAGCCCAGGGCTGGGAACATGGCCAATGACAAGGCAATCATCAGCGTGCCGGCGACCCCATTGGCGATGTGCCAGACGATGTGGTTGGTCACGCTGTAGAGCTGCAAATGCATCGCACCAAAGCGCTCAGTGAAGAACGCCAGACACATCAGCGCCCAGACGGTGTGGGACACAAACGCGGTGCGGCTGCCGATCCAATCGAGCAGCGGCTGGGCGAACAGGGCCACCAGGCCGACACCCACCACGAATGTCCAATGCGAGTGGCGCATGCCCCGGCTGGCCAGCGACATCTGCGCCGGCCGTGCGTGCGACAGCTGCAGCTTGGCCAGCTGCGGCAGCTTGCTGTAAAAGGGCGCCACCGAGAATTGCGCAATCACCGACATCACGCGCAGCGCCAGCAGGTAGGCGGCAACATCGGCAGGGGCGCCGACCTGGCTGTAGACCACGCCGCTGGCCTGTACCACGCCCTGGCTCATCAACACGCCAACACCGCTGCGCCAGGTGGCTGGCCACAGCACGCGCAGCACGGCGCGGTCGGCGTACACCGGGGCGGCCATCAGCGTTGGGCACAGGCGCTGCAACAGCAGGCGGTTGCGCACTGCATTGAACACCACCCAGAACTGGTAGCTGGCCACCAGTTCCAACAGCCCGCCACCTGCCAACAGCACGGCCGTGCTGGTGCCGACCTGCGCCAGGCCGCAGGCGATCTCCCAGCGGCGCAGCGCCGCGATGCGGTCCATGCCCTGCAGCGCTGCGCTGAAGCCGCTGCCCCAGAAGCCGATGGCCATGGTGCTCAGCACCAGCGCCCAGGCAGCCCACGCGGCGCTGGGGTCAGCGGTGTGCGAGATGGGCCGCACCAACGCCCAGGAGCCGGCCACTGCGAAGACCAGCGCTGCAGCGATGCCAAGGCGCAGGTACAACCAGCGCAACGCGCCAAACACGCTGGCAGCGCTGCCGCTGGCGCCCGCGTCCGATGCGGCAGGGCGCGCAGTGGCAGACGGCTTGGCCATGTCGGCCAGCGTGGCACCACCGCGCGCATAGGCCAGCAGGCGTGAAAACGTTGGCGCCAGGCCGAAGTCAAAAAGCAGCGCCATCGAGAACAACACGCTGTAGAGCTGCCAGACCGCCACCTCGGGCGCATCGAAGTGCACCAGCACCAATGGCAGCAGCACCACCACCGAAGCCAGGCGCACGGCGATGCTGCCCCAGGTGGTGAAGGTGGGCGAATGCCAGAGGCGCGACAACAGCAGCTTCATCGCGATGTCAGGCAGGATCGTGAAGCCGCGCGCCGATGCCCCCGCCCAGGTCCAGGCAGCTGCCATTCAGAAAGCCGGCAGCGTCGGAACAGGTGTACAGCGCGGCCTGCGCCACGTCTGCAGGCGTACCCAGTCGGCCCACAGGGTGGAATGCCGCCAGATCGGCCAGCGCCTCAGGACGGCCGTCAAACCCAGCCACCAGCATTGGGGTGGCGATCGCGGCCGGGCAGATTGCGTTGCAGCGCACCTGGCCTCCCAACTCCACGGCCAGCGCGCGAACCATGCCCGACAGCGCTGCCTTGCTGGTGGCATAGGCCACAAAGCCCGGCTTGGTCAGACGCTCATGGATGCTTGAAATGGCCAGCACGCTGCCCCGGTTGGCGGCCAGTTCATCCTTGAAGGCCATGGCCAGCCAAAATGGCGACAGCAGGTTCACAGCCAGCGTGGCGTGCCAGTCAGCGGCTGTCAGCTCGGCGCTGGGTTTGACCACCTGGTGTGCTGCGTTGACCAGCAGCGCTTTCAGCTGCCCACCAGTGGCAGCGCGCAGCGCCGCTACCACACGCTGGTGCGCCGGGTCTTGCGGATCGGTGCATTGGCCGATGTCCAGAACCAGATGCCCGGCGCGCGCCATGGGCTTCAGATCGGTGCCAATCACTTGCCAGCCGGCCTGCTCAAACGCTGCCACCATGGCGCTGCCAATGCCGCCTGCGGCACCGGTGATCAACGCCACAGGGCGGGTGCTGCTCATGCGGCCGCCGGCACGCCCAGGAAGCCCATCAGCTTGTCAATGGCGAAGTGGCTGCAACGCCGCACCGCATCCATGCTGTTGCTGCCGTTGTGCGAGCCAAAGATGGTTTGTGGCAGCCCGCGCAGCGGGGAGTCAGCCGGAAGCGGCTCGACTTCAAACACATCCAGCGCGGCCGAATGCACATGGCCGCCTTTCAATGCAGCGAACAGTGCAGTCTCGTCAATCAGCGGGCCACGTGCCACGTTCACGATCCGCACTCCAAGCTTGGCCTGGCCGAGTGTGGCGGCATCCAACATGTGGCGGTTGGCCGGTGTCAGCGCGCAGGTGAAGGCCAGAAAATCCGCCTCGCCGAGGCGCTGCGGCCAATCGGCACGGGCAATGCCGTCGGCCAATGGGCCGTTGTAGAACGGGTCATAGGCGACGATCAACATGCCGGCCGCCAGCGCCCGGCGTGCCAGGTTGCGCCCGATGTCGCCCAGGCCCACCAGGCCCAGCGTGCGCCCGGCCAATGAAATACCACGCGGTTTGGGCCAGCGGCCTTCACGCACACCCCGGTCAATGACATGGGTTTCACGGGCCAGCGCGCTGATGTAGCCCATGCCCACATCGGCCACCTCGGCGCCGAACATGTTGGGGCAGTTGGTGATCGGGATTCCCAGATCTTTGCAGGCGGCAAAGTCGACGTTGTCCACGCCGATGCCCCACTTCACTGCAGCCTTGAGACTGCCGGCCTTGCCTGCTTCAAATACGCGCCGGGTGGCGGGGTCGTCACCGATGATCCAACCATCGAATTGCGGCAGCAACGCGCACAACTCGTCTTCAGACAGTGTCTGCACCACCTTGGCCGGAACCAGTTCAACGCCACGGCTGGCGAACAGCGGAAAGAATTCATCCACCATGCCCAGCATCGGCGGGCAGGTCAGAAGCACACGGGTCATTGCTGGGGTCTCCGGAGGGTCAGATAGGCAAAGCTGGTCAACCATGGCTGGGGGTTTGCCAGCAACCAGCCGGTCAACCAGTCATGCACCTTGAGAAGCGGCGGAAACTTCAGGTAGTAGCCGCGGTGGCCAAAGTGGCCGATGTACGACTCGACCTGGTAGCCAAGGGCTTCGAACTTCTTGATTTGCCCCGGCAGCGGCCCACGGCACCAGCTGTAGAAGGCCGGAAACTTGCCCACCTTGCCGTGGCGCTCGCGCCCGCGCTGGAACAGATGCAGCAAGGCCTCGGCAAGCCGTTCTGGCAGGAAGCGATTCAACACGTATGGCGGCGCCCACATCGTGGGGAAGAAATGAAACGCACGCCCGCCCGGCGCCAGCAGCTTGTACACATTGCGGTGAAACGCTTCGCCGCTGGGCACATGCTCGGCCAACATGCGGCTGAAGATGAAGTCAAACTGCTGATCAACTGGCAGTTTGTCATCGCAAATGTTGGTCACCATCTTGCGGTAGCAGTCTGGTGCCTTGGCCAACTCGGTGGCAGAGATGTCGAGCGCGGTGTAATCCAGCTTGTGCGCGATCAGGAACTCTTCAGGAAACAATGGGTTTGCCCCGGCTCCGACTTCCAGGACGCGCTTGGCACCACTCTCAATGATCGCCGCCTGGATCGTGCTCTTGACGTTCTGCCATGCCAATTCTGAATCGCGGTAATCAATCAGCGTCTGTGGGCCATTTGACAAACCACCGGCCCGCAACAGACTCGTGCGCGCTGTCATTGATATCTCCTCGAAATCTGATCGAGAACCAAGTATTGGGATGTCACGCAAATCAACCGTCCGACCTGTGCTTCAAGACCAGCCGTTGATCAAATGCTTGATGGAGACGCTCAGCGCCAGGCATAGACATGAAAGTTCTCGTCGACTCTGGTCTTGAATCCTGATGACTTCAACATGCTGTCAACCCGCGCAGCCGTGGTGGTGCCATCACGGATGTGGTAGGCCGCGATCACCGCAAAGCGCGTGGCCTTCAACATCTCGGTGGCGCCTTCCAACGCTTCATATTCAGCGCCTTCAATATCCATCTTCAGAAAATCGACAGGTTTGCTTGCGTGCAGCTCTTGCCACAGCTTGTCCAACGGCTTGGCATCGACCGTCAACACATTGCTGACATTCGCCAAAGCTTGCCCTCGCTGTCCCTTGGCGTCTGCCACCGCGGTATTGCTGCCTGGCGTGTTGCCAATGAAAAACTCCAGCTGCGTTTCAGCGTTCCAGCAGGCTTGGTTGACAACTTCGATCTGCGCATGCTTCTCGGCCAGGCGCGTCAATTTCTCCACATGGTCTGGCATGCATTCAAATACAAACACCTTGCCCGAGGTTCCAACCAGACTGGCAAACTGCGCAGTTTCAAAGCCAAGCTCGCCACCAACGTCGAACACCACGGCGTCTGGGCCCGGGATGAAGTGGCGGAAATACTCCAATACCCACAGCCGTGGCTCCATCACCTGAAACGTGCGACCGCGTGAATACGCGTGCCACGCGCCGTTGCGTCGAAAAAACACAGTGAAGCCGATCTTCGGCGACAACAGGCTGTAGAACGGAAACCCAGCCACATAGGCTGCGCGTTTCAACTTTCGCGCAATGTCTCGAACGCTCATGATTGCTTGGGCGCCAGCAAATACTTCGACATTGCCTCGGCCATCTGCCAGCTCTCGGCATCATCGATGTCCACTGACTCAGTGCGGCCCATGGTGTACATGGCCGGCTTTATGCCGATGCGGGCATTGGTGCTGGCAAAGCTGGCACGCGAGAACACGTACAGATTGCTGTTCTCCTCGAACCAGGGCTCCAGGTCTTGGGTGCGGATCAGGTTGTTGGGGTCGTGGTTGATGGCGCTGGCGTCGGCCCGGTAAAAGCGGGTGTTGAACTGGTTGACGGTGAACACCGAGTCACAGCTGCCGTCAGCCAAGCCCTGTTGGTATTTGGCCAGCGCCCCTCGCACACTGCCAATGGACAGCAACGGGTTGGTGGTGTGCGTCATCAAATAGGTGCCGGCCTGCACATGGGCCACGTCATCGGCCAACACCAGGTTCATGCTGACGAAATCTCCACAAATCTCGGGCTTGCGGTCGCGGATCAACACACGCGGGCCGTCCACCAGCCCATGCTGGGCCAGGATGTGGCGCGCGTCGGTGTTGATCACCACGGTGTCGATCTGCTCCACTGCCAACAGCGTGTCGAGAATCCAGCGGAACAGCGGCTTGCCGTTGAAATGGCGAAAGTTCTTGCCCACCACGCGCTCGCTGTTGGCCTTCATGGGCAGCAGGGCGACGATGCGTTCGGTCACTGTGGGGTCTCCGTGCAGGGGTGTTGATCGCGGCCGGATCAACGCGGAAAGTAGTAGCGCTCTTTGGCCACGCGAGACAGTTGCCGGTGCACATGGTTGCCTTTGTAGGCACCCCAGAACTGGTTGCTGCGGTAGGCCACGATGTTGGGCAGGTGCTGCAGCAAGCTGCGCTCTTGCAGCGCCGCGCCGCAGTCCAGCAAGATGGCACTGGCGGCGTAGCGCACCACATCCAGTGGGCCCAGGTGCACCTCGGGCATGATGCGCTGCAGCGCGATGGCCTCGCGCTCGAAGCGGCGGCGCACCTGGCGCCAGGTTTCATCATGCAGGTGGAACACCTTGGCGTCGGCCACATAAGCCAGCTGCCGGCCGCGCTGCACCAGCTCCTTGGCCAGGAACATGTCTTCGAGGCCGGTGATGTCTTCGTCAAACCGCACCAATTCCCACTCACTGCGCAGCAGCGCTGAATTGGCGTTGTTGCAATAGAAGCCGTCCTGCGGCACCTTGCTCTGCGCCGGAAAGTACTTGGCGAAAATCTGCCGCTCACTGAAGTGGGTGGATTCGTCACCCACTTGCCCGCCATAGCTGTAGACGACGTGGTCTTGGCCAAGCGGTGCAACCAGCTTGCCCAACCATTGCGCATTCACCGGCACGCAATGGCCGCTGACAAACACCAGGGCGTCACCGTTGGCGGCCTGGCAGCCCATGTTCAATGACCGGCCGAACGAGAAGTCCTCTTTGCGGATGTGCACGATGCGGCAGTTGAACTGCTCGGCAACCTGCAGCGTGGCGTCGGTCGATCCTGAATCCACCAGCACCACCTCGCAGCTGTGCGGCCCCAGCACTTGGCTCTGGATGGCGGCCAACAATGCCGGCAGGTGCTTGGCTTCGTTGAGGGTGCGGATGACCACGCTCAGCAGCATCTGGTCAGCTCAGCTTGCCCAGGGCCACGGCACCCACGAACACCTCACGCGCCGCCGGCTGCATGGCCCCCAGCATCTCCTGGGCAAACAGGCGCTGGATCTCGTAAGACGCGTCGGGAGCGTTCGAGATGTTCGACAGGCGGAACAGCACGCCATCGGGGATCTGGCCGCGCGTGCCGTACTTCAAGCGCACCCGGTTCTGCTCAAACCAGCCGCGGGCGATGTCGTCACCGATGCGCATCCAATAGGTGACGGGTTCAATGCGCGCGCCTTGCGTTCCCACCAGATGCATGGTGGGCACGGTGGCATTGCCCACCTGCCATTGGCCCAGCTTGATGTTGCTGACCCGAAACCCCTGCGACGCGTAGCACACCTCAGGCTTGTGCAGTTGCAAGGCCCGCGACTGGTTGGCGCCATAGGCAATCGACAGCATCACGCGCTGGCCCTGCGGGTTGATGTAGGTGCGCGACAGCATCCGGTCGTAGATGGTGTTCAACGTTTGTGCCACCTCGGGCGATACGGTGAGCGGCACCACGCTTTTGTCCACCACCCAATGGCCGAACGACAGCGGCACCAAGCGCTCCAGGTCAGGCATCTGGCTCTCGGACGTGACCTGCGGCTTGGGTGTTGCCAGCATGGCACCCACCGACGTGGCCGCCATCAGCCCGCCCACCACCACAGACCGGCGCTTCAAGTTGACTTCAGAGTTCATGTGTGGCCCTTCGCCGCCGGCACGGATGCTGGCCGGCACTTGCAAGATTGACACCAGTTTGGCCGCGCCGTGTGCCGGGCGGGCCCTCAACCCAGGGGTGAATCAGTGACCGTTTGCAACCTTGGCCGGCGGCGGGTTCTTGAACACCAGGCCCAGCAACGTGTCGGTCACCAAGATCAGCACCAGCGCCACCATGAACAACACCATGCCCGCGAAACCGTGGACGAAGCCTTGGCCGGCTGCGTCGCCAAAGTGGTAGGTGACGAGGATCAGGATCATCACCCGGATGACATTGGCAACAAAGGCAATCGGCACGATCAGGATCGCCAGCGTGATGTTACGGCGCAGCGACTGGTAATTCATCAGGTTCATGTACAGCAGGCCCAGCGCCTCCAGCGTGAACATCGAGTTCAAGCCCGCGCATGCATCGGCCACCAGCAGCTGGTAGGGGCCGACCGTGAGAATCACGCCCGTGCGGCCAATCGGGTAGCCCACGTTGAAAAGCACGAACTCGGCCACTGACGAGACCGCCAGTTTTAATGGCGTGGTGACCGTCGCCACCAGCGCGCCAGGCAGCGGGATCATGAAAATCAGGAAGAACAATGGGAACAGCGCCACGCGCACGGCAGCCACGCCCTTGAACACCAGCAGCAGGCCGACGAACAGCAGGATCTTCGATCCGACCTCGAAGAGAATGATCGACTGCGTGCGACCCAGCACGTATAGCAGCAGCGCCAGCGATACTAGGGCCCAGCCGATCAACGGTCGTGGCTCGGTTGCCAAGTCCGCCAGTTGCTGGCGGCGCTTGAAGAGCAACCAGTAGCTCAGGCACAGGATGATGACGCCATGGCCCTGTTCGTCGGTGGCCCATACGGTCGATGACAGATCCCAATAGGTCGGCAGATACAGCAGGGCCACACCCAGGCCCACGAGCAGCAGCACCATGCGATCAGCGCCCAATGGCCACCATCCGGGACGCGCCTCGCGCCCAGCCACTGCCGAAGCCATGCCGATCAAGGGACCGTTGCTTGCCATTGACGGGTTCAGTACTCGTTCATCACCACACCGGCCAGCTGCGTGGTGCTGTCTGCCAGCGAGGCCACAAGATCCTGCAGTTTGCCAACGCGCGTGGCATCCTTGCGTGCCATCACCAGGGCCGCGCCGCAGCGTGCGGCAATGACCGTGGCATCGGCACCGTACTCGCTGGCGGGTGAGTCGACGACGACATGGTCGAACTTGCTCACCAGCTCGCGAATCAGCAAGCCGAAGGCCGGGCGCTCGACAAGTTCAAGCGGGTTGGGCGGGGTGATGCCCACCGGCAGCAGGAACAGGCTGGCGACGCCGGGAACCTGCTGCACCACCTGGCTTTCGACCCGTCCGGACAGGATGCCCGACAAGCCTGAGTTGTTCGTCAGGTTGAAGACCGCATGCTGGCGTGGCCCACGCATGTCGGCATCCACCAGCAACGTGCGACCGCCCAGTTGAGCCAGTGCCACCGCCAGATTTGCGGCGAAGAAGGTTTTGCCGTCGCCCGAGTTGGGGCTGATCACGGCCAATGCCCGGCGGGGCTCCTGTTGCTCGTTGAACACGCGCATCATCAGTTGACTGCGAATGGCGCGAAACGATTCGGCCTGCACCGAAAAAGGCTGGTTCAGGGCCACCAGTTCCGGGCTGGCCTTGCGCTGCTCTTCGGGCGCGTAAGGGTAGTGGAACTGTTGGGCCAGCGCGAACAACACATCGTCGGTGCTGGCAAAGCCCAGCTGGATGGCAGCTTCGCCGAAGCGGATGCCGCGCGCGCGCTGGTGCGCCAGAATCTGTTCTACCTGCTCGGCACTGAGGTGGCGCGTCTCGGCAATGATGTCGCCGATCGACCGGTCCACCACCGCCCCCTTCGCCGAGCTCTCGGCCGCGGCGCTGCCTGGCTGGAATTCGTGCACTGTGGAGTCGCGAAACTTTGCCATCGTCAGGCCCCTTTGGCGGGGGCCGCCAGGCGGCCCACCATGCGTTGTTGGGTCAGTGTCGGCTTGCCGCCACCGATGAACTTGCGTGCATCAGGCTTGGGCAGCACGCCAATGACCATCATTTCCAATGCCGCGGACAGGTCTTCGACGCTGCGCACGCGACGGTCCAGCATTTCAAGCAACATCGCTGTGCCCACCGCGAGCAGTGCACCCAGGAAGACCGCCAGTGCTGTGTTCAGCAGAAGCTTCGGCGATGAAGCCTCCAGCGGCGCCGCGGCTGTGGTCAGCTGGTTGATGTTGCTCTGTGTGGCCTGGCTTTCCAGCGTCGTCTGATTGAAACGCTGCATGACGGTGTCGAATGCACGCTGCGCGCTTTCGACGTCGCGCTGCAGCACGGAACCTTCGTCACGCACCGCCTTCAAGCGCAGCACTTTGGAACGTTGGGCTTCAAGCGCCGCGCGAACGTCCGCCTCGCGCTGGCGCGTGATGGTGTTGCTCACGCCCACGCCGGAGCTGACGCGCTGCACTTCGGTGTCCACCTTCGAGCGAAGCGCCGCGATGTTGGCTTTCGCCTCGATGACCTGCGGATTGTTGTCCCCCAGCCGTGCGCTGAGTTCCTGCAGCTTGGCTTCGGCCCGCGACAGGTCGCCCTTCAGCCCCGACACCAGCGGATTGTTCAGTACCTCCTGAATGCGGTCGGCGGAAGCGCCACGTGCCGCGGTCTGCCGGCTGCTGGATTCCGAGGCCAGCGCCTGCAGCATGACGGCCTGCGAGGACAATTCATTCAGGCGCACGTTTTCGACGTCGAGCCGCTCGTCGTTGGCGATGATGCCCTTGTCACGCTGAAACGCCGACAGCCGGTTCTGTGTCTTTTCCAGGGCGTCGCGTGCTTCCTTCGCGCGGTTGTCGAAGAACGACGAGTATTGCCGTGCGGGATCGACACGAAGCTCCAGCGTGGTCTGCAGATAGGCCTGCACGAAGGCGTTGGCCAGGCCGGCCGCAAACTTCGGATCGGGCGCGGTGTAGGACACCGTGATCACGCTCGACTCCGGAGAAGGCGTGACGACGATCTGCTTTTGCAGCAGCGCTGTCAGCCAGGTGTCGATGTCGCCTACCCCTGAAGTGGCCTCGAGCCATTGCGCGCGCACCTCAGGGCTTTCATTCAACTTCAGATTGCGCACCACGCGCCGCGCCACCCGCTCACTTCGGATCACGTCCACCTGGGTGGCCATCATCGGCGGCGCGGAGCGTCCAGCGTAGATCGCGTTGAGCGGGTCGGGCTGCAAGTCCACCACCACGGATGCGTTGGCGGTGTATTGCTTGGGCAACAACACGCTGACGACAATGGTCGTGGCCACCGTGAGTACGAACACCAGCAAGGCCACCCACCAGCGGGCCTTCAATAGCGAAAAAAACTGACCGAAGTTCATGCTCGGAACTCCCGAAGCGACGTGATTGAGGACTGGAACGAGTGTCCAGAATGAGCCCTGATGGGCACTTGTGCGAGAGTGTAGCGGCGAAGCACAAGGGGCCGGCTACCCTGGGATGGGGGGCTTGGCGAACAAAGCTATGGCTAGCGTGAACAAGGTCCAGGAAGCTGTTGGGGTTCCATATTTCATCCGGCGAAAGGCCGGCGCGTGCATTCCAAGCACGGTCCATGCCTAGAATTTGCCGCACCTGTGCGCGCAATGACCCAGCGATGAAAATCCTTCTGTTCGGCATGAATGGCCAGCTTGGCTGGGAGCTGCAGCGGGCGTTGGCGCCCCTTGGCGAGGTGGTGGCGCTTGACTTCGACAGCCAGGGCGCATTGGCAGCTGATTTCTCGCAACCCGATGCGCTGGCCGCGACGGTGCGTGCGGTGGCGCCGCAACTCATCGTCAACGCCGCAGCCCACACGGCAGTGGACCGCGCGGAAAGCGAACCGGACCTGGCGCGAACCATCAACGCCGTTGCCCCGGCAGTGTTGGCGCGCGAGGCGGCTGCGCTCGGCAGCTGGCTGCTGCACTACAGCACCGACTACGTGTTCGACGGCAGCGGCGACGCGCCGTGGAACGAAAATTCCCCTACGGGCCCGTTGAACGTCTATGGACGCACCAAGCTCGAAGGTGAACAGGCGATTCGCGCCAGTGGCTGCCGCCACCTCATTCTGAATCTCGGCCCCGACGAACCGGAATGTCTCTACAGCGTCTTCCTCGCCAAACTCATTTCACTCAAGAAACGCCTCGACCGCGATGGCGGCGCTCTCGCCCTCGCCAGTTTGACCCCTCACGCTCAATCCGTCTTCCAGGCGGCCGGCGTTGACAAGTTCTTCGATACCTACGCCGACCAGGCCGAAGCGACCAAGGCCCTGAAGGTTTAGAGCGGATT
>JANNMP010000788.1:0-1583 GCA_031398015.1 Burkholderiaceae bacterium | reverse complement strand
CCTGCAGGGCCTTGAACAGCGGCGCCAGGCCCGAGGACAGGGTCAGGCCTTGCCGGGCATCGACCACATCGACCAGGCGATTCGCGCTGGCGCTGTAGCGGAAGCTGCGGATCACGCCCAGCTTCAGTGCCGGGTTGCGGTCGAAATCGGCCAGCGTCAATGCACCGGCATCGCGGCGCACCAGCAGGTAGTACTTGTTCGAGAAGTACCAGGCGAAGCTGGCGAACTTGTCGCGCGCCTCGTTGCTGATGCCCGACAGGCTGAAGTCAAGCAGGCCTGACTCAATCAGCTGCCAGATGCGCGCCCTGGGCATCAGCGTGACGTTGATCTTGCAGCCGCTGCGGCGGGCCAGGGCGTCGGCCATGTCACGGTCGATACCCTCGCCGGTCTGACTGTCGTAGAGCAGGCCGTGGTCATGCAGTGCCAGGGTGAACGGCCGCTCGCAACTGGGGCCGTCAGCAGCCGTGGCGGCGGTGGGCGCGGCGGCCAGCAAGGCAGCCCAGGCCAAACACAGCATGTGCCGCACAGATGCAAGCATCGTTCTCTCCCGGTCTCGGCGCCTCGCGCGCCGCTGCGCGCAATCTACACGCTCGCGGCCCTGCTGACGCAGCATGCCGTCATGCCGTCATGCCGTCATGCCGTCATGCCGGGCTGGCCGGGCCTGTGGCGCCGAATGCCTTGCCGATCTTGAAGATGCCCGACACCCGCATGCTCGGCACGCCGTCGGAACTGACCAGGCCTTGGGCGAACACCAGGCTGCGGGTGGTGCGCAGCACCTGCGCCTCACCCTGCACCCAGGCCCCCAGCGGCGCGGGCGACAGGTAGTCGATCTGCAGGCTCACCGTCGGCAGAAACTGGTTGCGCAGCTCTGGCGTCTGGCGGTGCGCCAGCATCGGCAGCAGCATGTCGGCAAAGGTGGCCAGCATGCCGCCGTGGCAGTTGCCCATCGGGTTGGTGTGGCGGGCCAGCACCCGAAAGCCCATCTGGCGCAGCTTGCTGCCGTCGGCCAACACCTGGCTGCGGATGTACAGCGGGCCGTTGCTGGCAATGAAATCGCCGCCGACTGCCAGCACCAAGAAGCCCTCAGGCGGCGCTGCGTCAGGCCGGTCACCGCTCATGCCCTGGCCCCTGCATCCACCCCAGCTGCCACCTCGGCATCCACCTCGGCAACAAAATCAGCGCGCTGGTCGCCAGCCATGTTGGCCAGCCACTGGGGATAGTGGTGTTGGAAGTCAACCAGCATGGCGGCCAGCGGCAGGTCATCGAAGCTGCCGCGCTGGTGCAGGTATTCCATGTGGCGGTTGCCGGCCAGGTCAAACGGGTGGTAGATCGAATCGGCCGTGCCGTCGAAGTCCAGCGGCTTCAGGCCGAACTTCTGGCACAGGCTCAGGTTGAACGCCGGCGTGGCTTTGCGCCAGCCGCCATCAAGCCAGATGTCGGTGCAGCCATGCCAGTAGAAGACGTCAGTGGCCATGTTGCGGCGCATGCGCGCGGTGCTGAGGTGGTTGCGCACATCGGCAAAACCCAGCCGCGCCGGGATGCCGGCTGCGCGGCAAACCGCCGCCAGCAGCACCGCCTTGGGC
>JANNMP010000444.1:0-2794 GCA_031398015.1 Burkholderiaceae bacterium | reverse complement strand
CTGCCCAGGCGCTGGCGCAGCGGCCGGCCAGCTTGCGTCCGTCAGGTTTTTTCCGCCTCGCCATCGACCGCAGCTTTGTCGTCGACGGCGCCGGCCGGGTGGTCACCGGCGCGGTGTTGTCGGGCCAGGTGGCGGTGGGCGATGCGGTGCGACTGTTGCCGCATGGCAGCGTGCTGCGCGTGCGCGGGCTGCAGGTGATGGAGCAGGCGGCCGACCAGGCCCTGGCCGGCCAGCGCTGCGCTGTCAATCTGGCCGGCGCGGAGTTGAAGCGCGCCGAGCCAGCGCGTGGTGACTGGCTGGTGGCCGATGCGCTGGCGTTGACCAGCGACCGGCTCGACGTGCAACTGCAATGGCTGCCCAGCACCACGCCGCTGCCCGGGCCACGCGCGGCGCTGTTGCTGCACCTGGGCGCGGCCGCAGTGGGTGCGCGGCTGTTGTTGCCCGACGGCCTTGCACCGCAGCCCGGCGGCAGTGGCCCCGCCCGGCTGTTGCTGGCCCAGCCGGTCAGCGCCGCCTGGGGCGACCGCTTCATCCTGCGTGATGCCGCTGCCAACCGCAGCCTGGCCGGCGGCCGGGTGGTCGATGCGTTCGGGCCGTTGCGTGGCTGGTCGCTGCCGCTGCGGCAATTGCAGCACGCGGCTTTGGCAACAGCCGACACGGCACGGGCGCTGCTGGCGCTGCTGGCCATCAGCCCCGACGGTGTTGACCTGGCGCACTTCGCGCTGGCCCGCAACCTGCGGCCCGACGAACTGCAGGCCATGCAGCAGGCCCTGGCACTGCACGTTGTTGCCGGCGAGGCCGGCCCGCTGGGCCTGCTGCCCAGCCAGTGGTCAGCCTGGATGGCCCGCCTGCTGCGTGCGGTGGACCACTGGCACACCCAGCAGCCCGATGCCCTGGGCCCGGACGAGCCAACGCTGCGCCAGCAACTCGGCCTGGTGGGTGCGGCATTGGCGCAGGCCCGCAGCGTGCTGCGTGCCTGCCTGGCCGCTGCCGTGGCCGCTGGCGCGCTGCAACGCAGCGGCCTGCGCCACCACCGGCCGGGCCACCAGCCGCTGCTGGCCGAGGCCGACGCCGCGCTGCTGGGCCGCATCACCGTCTTGCTGCAGCCCGCCGGCCTGCGCCCGCCCATCGTCGGTGACCTGGCAGCGCAGCTGGGCCTGCCGCTGGCCAGCTTGCACAACGGCCTGGCGCGCCTGGTCGACAGGGGCCTGCTGGTGCGTGTGGCGCCCAACCGCTTCTACTTGCCCGAGACCGTGGCCCAACTGGCGGCCGAAGCGCGGGCGCTGGCCGCCGACAGCAGCGACCTGGCCTACGACGCCGCCGCCTACCGCGACCGCACCGGCATCGGCCGCAACCTGACGGTGCAGGTGCTGGAGTTTCTTGACCGCGAAGGCATCACCCGTTTCGACGGCCAGCGCCACCGGCTGCGGGCTTGATGTGCGGTGCTAAGGTGCAGTGATTGAAGGAGAGGCTTGGTTCCCGGTGGAGCCCCCGGTCTTCAAAACCGGTGGGATGCGCCCAGCGTGTCCGGTGGGTTCGACTCCCATGCCTCTCCGCCGTCAGGCATGGCGCCGTCAGCCATGCACCCCCGTGTATTCGCTCATGATCGCCAGGTCGCCCAGATGTTCACGCGGGATCTCACCGCCCAGCTGGCCGCGCTTGATCACCAGCACACGCTGCGACACGCTGGCAATGAATTCGAGGTTCTGCTCGACCAGCACGATGGTCAGCTGCAGGCGCTGGCGCAGCGTGGCCAGGGTCTCGGCGATCTCGTCGATGATCGACGGCTGGATGCCCTCGGTGGGCTCGTCCAGCAGCAGCAGCGTGGGCTTGCCGGCCAGCGCGCGGGCCAGGGCCAGCAGTTGCTGCTCACCGCCTGACAGTGAGCCACCGGCGCGGTCGAGCAAGGGCTTCAAACGCGGAAAGTCCTGCAGCAATCGCTCGATGCCGTCGCTGCCGGGCTGGCCGTCAGCGCCGGTCTTGACCAAGCCCATGCGCAGGTTGTCCAGTGCGCTCAGGCCGGGAAAGATCTCGCGGCCCTGCGGCACATAGGCCATGCCCAGCCGGGCCCGCGCATGCGGCGCAGCCCGGGTGACATCGCTGCCATTGAGCGTGATCGTGCCGGCCGTGCAACGCAGCGCGCCGATCAAGGTGCGCAACAGCGTGGTCTTGCCCATGCCGTTGTGGCCGAGGATGCCGACCGATTCACCAGCGTCGATGGCCAGTGTGATGTCGCGCAGCACGGGAATAGCGCCGTAGCCGGCGCACAGGCCTGTGGCTTGCAGCAACGGCATCAATGGGCTTTCTTGCCGAGGTAGATCTGCTGCACCAGCGGGTCACGCATGATGCGCTCGGGGGTGTCCTCGCGCACGATGGCGCCCTGGTGCAGCACGGTCACTTTCTTGGCGATCATGCGGATGAAGTTCATGTCGTGCTCCACCACCACCAGCGCGTGCTGGTGGTTGATCTCCAGGATCAGCTCTGCCGTGCGCGCCACTTCGGCGTCGCTCATGCCGGCGGCAGGCTCGTCCAGCAGGATCAGCGGCGGGTCAGCGGCGATCACCACCGCAATCTCCACCCACTGGCGCAGGCCATGGGCCAGCAGGCCGGCCAGGTTGTCTTTGTAGGCCAGCATGCCCACACGCTCCAGCGTGTTGCGGCTGATGCGCTCGGCCTCGGTCGCGCTGTTGCAGCGGCGCGCTGACAGCCACACGTTCTCCCACACCGACAGGCCATTGAACAGGCTGGGCACCTGGGTCTTGATGCCGATGCCCAGCTGGCCTGGCTGGTGTGG
>JANNMP010000778.1:0-2344 GCA_031398015.1 Burkholderiaceae bacterium | reverse complement strand
GGTGATCTCATCCGATTCTGTTCTTATCAATGAAGGCTGCACTTTATTTATGCCTTTGTAAAAATCTTCACCAGCTCGGCCACGCAGGCGGCGGCCGTGTCCTTGACCAGGGTGACCGGCAGGTCGGTGCGCGCCGCCACCTCGGCGCGCAAATTGGTGGTGGTCCAGCGCGTGGCCACGTCGGGCGGCATGTCCAGCAGGGTTTGCCAGCCACCCAGGTTGAACGGTGCGGCAATGCCCACGCCCTGCACCCGGCTGTACTCGGCAGGGCTCAACTGGCGCTGGATGTCGGCCAGCCTTGCGCCGATCTCGGCCAGCAGCGCCGCCGGCTCGGGGTAGGCATAGTCCAGCGCCCAGCGCTGGCGCACGGCGCCGGTCAGGTCCACCAGCAGCACGTCCACGCTGCGCCGCCCCACCTTGATGCCGATGGCCAGCGCGCCGTCGGGGTTCAGCCGCAGCGGCACCGACGGCTGGCCCACCTTGCCACGCTGCGGTGCGCCGCGCAGCAGCAGGCCGTCGGCTTGCAGGCGCTTGGTGATCAGGCTCACCGTCTGCGCGGTGAGCTGGGTCAGCCTGGCGATCGCGGCGCCGGGCAGGGCGCCGTGCATGCGGATGGCCTGCAGCACCACCCGCTCGTTGTATTGGCGCAGCCCGCCCTGGCTGGAGCCGCGTGGCTTCAGCCGCTCGGCCGCAGCCGGCAAGGGGTTGGCGCCTGCTGGCATGTCAGGGGATCAGCGCCTCACCGAGCACACCCTTTTTGAGGATCACGTTGGCAAACGGCTGCAGCTCACCGGTGTGCACGATGGCGAAGGCATCTTTCACCCGGTCATAGAAGGCAAAGCGCTCCATGGCCTGGCACTGCGCCGCACTGGCATGGCCGGCAGCGGCCAACGCGGCCATCAGCGCGCGCTGCTGGGCACTCAAGTAGCCCTCGGCCGTGCCGCTGACCTGCATGTAGGCCACCGGCTGCGCCACCATCGCGTCCAGCGGCAGCAGGCTCAGCACCGCCTCGCAGGCGCGCTGCACACCCACGCCGGCCAGGGCGATCACCGGCTTGCCGGCGCCCAAACTGGCGGCGGTGAAGTTGGCGTCGGCGATGACGATCTCGTCACCATGGCCCATCTCGGCCAGCACCTTCAGCAGCGCGGGGGTCAGCAGCGGGTCGATGCCTTTGAGCATGGCGCGCCCCTTAGGCGAGGCATTCGGCCGGGATCTTCTCGGGCGGCATCGCACCGGTCATCACCGCCACGGTGTCGCTCATGCTGATCACCTTGGGGGTGAGGATGGCGGCGCGCTTGCCCAGCCGGGCGACATGGATGCGGTCGGCGATCTCGAACACATGCGGCATGTTGTGGCTGATCAGGATCACCGGCAGGCCTTTGTCACGCACCCGGCGGATCAGCTCCAGCACCATGTTGCCCTCCTTGACGCCCAGCGCGGCGGTGGGCTCGTCCAAGATCACCACATGTTCGGCAAAGGCCGCCGCACGCGCCACCGCCACACACTGGCGCTGGCCGCCCGACAAGGTTTCAACCGCCTGGCTCATCGAGCGGATGCCCACCTTCAGGTCGGCCATGCGGGCCACCGCCGTCTCCAGCATCAGCTTCTTGTCCATCATGCGCAGCACGCTGCCCAGAAAGCCGGGGCGGCGCATCTCGCGGCCCATGAACAGGTTCTCGGTGATGGTCATCGCCGGGGCCACCGCCAAGTCCTGGTAGCAGCATTCGATGCCGGCATGGCGGGCGTCCATCGGGCTCTTGAACTGGATCGGCTTGCCGTCGAGCAAGATGGTGCCTTCGTCGGGAATCGTCGCGCCCGACAGCGCCTTGATCAGGCTGCTCTTGCCGGCGCCGTTGTCGCCGATGACGGCCAGGATTTCACCCGCGCGCAGCTCGAAGTCAGCGCCATCCAGCGCAGTGACCTGGCCGTAGCGCTTGACCAGGCCACTGGCCTGCATCACCAACGTCGGGGCGCTCATCACCGGCTTCCCTTGCGCGACAACTGATCCGTGGCGACCGCCAGGATCACGAGCACGCCGGTGATCAGCACCTGGTAGACCGACGACACTCCCATCAGGGTCAGGCCGTTGCGGAACACGCCGACGATCAGCGCGCCCAGCAGGCTGCCCAGGATGATGCCGCGCCCGCCGAACAGGCTGGTGCCGCCGAGCACGACCGCGGTGATCGCGTCCAGGTTTTCGGTCTGCCCGGCGTTCGGGTCGCCCACGCCGGTGCGCGCGACCGACAGCAGCGCGGCGATGCCGTAGAAGAAGCCCGCCGTGACATACACGCCGAGCAGCACCCGGTCGGTCGCGATGCCGGTCAGGCGCGTCGCCTCGGGGTTG
>JANNMP010000771.1:0-1549 GCA_031398015.1 Burkholderiaceae bacterium | reverse complement strand
GGCTGTGGCGCCGCACCGCCATCGCCGACCGCGACGGCCGCTCGGCGGTGGCGCTGCGCGAGCTGCTCGCCCCAGGCGGGCGCTGAGCCTGCTGCGGCAACGCCGGCGGTGCTGGCGGGTGGCCAGTGGGTGGGCGGTGGGTGGGCGGTAGTTGGGCGGTGGGCCGCCGGTGGGTGGCACCGCGCGCCGGCCACTCAAGTCTCGCGGTGTGCTTCCGATAAATCCAACAGCACCGCCCGACACCGACCGCCCGCCCCAACCCCCAAGACCCCAAGGCCGCATCCGCCATGTTCAGCGCAACGCACAGCAGATCCAACCCGCAGGCCCGCCAGTTTGCCGGCGCCTACCACCAGGTGGGCGTGCAGACGATGGTGCACAGCGCATCGGCACACGGCCTGGTGGCGCTGCTGTTTGACGGCTTCATGGCCGCCGTGCACCGCGCCAAAGGCGCCGTGCGCCAGGGCGAGGTGGCTGCCAAGGGCCAGGCCATCGGCCACGCGGTGCGCATCATCGACGAAGGCCTGAAGGCCGCGCTGGACCTGCGTGCCGGCGGCAAGCTGGCGGCCGACCTGTCAGACCTGTATGCCTATGTGTGCCTGCGGCTGATCCAGGCCAACTACAACAGCGACGAGGCCGCGCTTGACGAGTGCCTGCGCCTGGTGGCACCGCTGCGCGAGGCCTGGCAGGCGATTGGCCAGCAAGTCGGCCAGCAAGTCGGCCAACAAGACAACCACCAGACAGGCCAGGCCCCCCGCAGCGCGACCGGCAACTGAGCCCGACGCCGATGCCTGCACCCCTGACTGACCCAACCACCAGCCCCGCCATGAACAGCAGCCTGCTCAGCTACTACGAAGCCATCGAGAAGGCCAGCACCGACATGCTGGACGCCGCGCGCGCCGGCAACTGGGACCATGTGATCAAGCTTGAAGGCGCCTGCGTGCTGCTGATCAGCCAGCTCAAAAACGCCGCCCGCTGCGCGGCACTGAGCAACGACGAGCATCAGCTCAAGTCGCGCATCATGCAGCGGGTGCTGGTCAACGATGCCGAAATCCGCAACCTGGCCGAGCCCTGGCTGGACGACCTGGACCAGATGATGGCCGGCAAGCGCAAGACGCTGCACTGAGCCCAGCCACGCCAACACCAACCGGCACAACACGATGGCGTTTCTCGACACCCAGCCTGCCGACATGCACGGCAATGCCACCGGCGATGCCCTGGCCCAGTTCCGCAGCCACCACCCGCGTGAAGTGACGGCCCTGCTGCTTGAGTTGCGCGACGCCGCCACGCCGGTGGCGCTGTCAGCGCCCAGCGGCTGCGGCCTGGGCGCCACGGTGTGGACGGTGGACGCCGAACGGGGGCGCATCGCCTTCGACGTGGAGCCCGCCGACCCCCAGCTGCCGGGCCTGGTGGAAGCCAACGAGCTGACCGCCGTGGCCTACCTGGACGCCGTCAAGCTGCAGTTCGACCTGCATGACCTGGTGCTGGTGCGCAGCCCGCGCGCCACCGCGCTGCAGGCGCGGCTGCCGGCCTGCATCTACCGCTTTCAGCG
>JANNMP010000751.1:0-3585 GCA_031398015.1 Burkholderiaceae bacterium | reverse complement strand
TCCTCATCGCTGGCCTGTCGGCCCTGCCGGCGGCGCGTGCACCGGCGGTGTCGCAATTGACCGCCTACCACCGTGCGCAGATCCAGGCCACTGCCCGCGCCCGCCTGCATGAGCCTGAGTTGGGCGTGGCCAGCCTGGCGGCGTTGCTGCGGCTGTCACCCAGCACCATGCACCGCGCCTGGGCTGGTGAGGCCTGCAGCATCACCGAATGGATCTGGGCCCAGCGGCTGGATGCGGCCCGGCGTGACCTGTGTGACCCGGCGCAGCGTGCGCGCAGCGTCAGCGCCATCGCGTTTGCCTGGGGCTTCAATGACGCGGCGCATTTCAGCCGCGCCTTCCGCGCCCGCTTTGGCTGTTCCCCGCGTGATCTGCGCGGCGGCCAAGTGCCTGTCATTTGAACGGGTTGGCGGTGGCAAACCACAGGCCGATGCCCGTGGCGATGATGAAGGCGCCGTCGGTCACGCCCACCGCCAGAAAGAACTTGGTCTGCAATTCGGGCATCAGCTCGGGCTGGCGGGCGCTGGCTTCGAGCATCTTCATCGACGCCAGGCCGATGCCAATGCACGAGCCCAGCGCGGGCACGCCGATCAGCAAGGCCACGGCCAGCGGCAGCAGGTCAACGGGGGGCATGGTGTTCTCCTTGGGCGGGCCGATGGTGGCCTGGCGCCAGCATGGCGCAGGCGCTGCATGCAGTCCATGACCTGCCAGGTCATGGCGGCGCGGCCGCTCGCCGCTTATCGTGCCACCAGCGCCATGCGCCCGGCCTTCTGGACACCCGTTGCATGAACACCGTCACCGCCCCGGCAGCCGCCACCACGCCCCAGCACAGCGTGGGCGAGTTGCTGCGTGACTGGCGCAGCCGCCGCCGCCGCAGCCAGATGGACCTGGCGCTGGACGTGGGCGTGTCCACCCGGCACCTGAGCTACATCGAGACCGGCCGCGCCCGGCCCAGTGCGGCGATGCTGGACGCACTGGCCGGCTCACTGGACGTGCCGCTGCGCGAGCGCAACCGCCTGCTGCTGGCCGCAGGCTATGCGCCACGTTACGCGGCCAGAACGCTGGACGAGGCCAGCATGCAGCCGGTGCGCGCCGCGCTGCAGCAACTGCTGGCCGCCCATGCGCCCAACCCCGGCCTGGTGCTCGACCGGCACTGGAACGTGGTGATGGCCAACCCACCCGCCATGGCGCTGGCCGCGCTGCTGCCACCGGCGCTGCTGCAGCCCGTGTTCAACGTCTTCCGCGCCAGCCTGCACCCGCAAGGCCTGGCGGCCGTCACCGAGAATTTTGCCGACTGGGCCAGCTATTTGCTGCGCGCGCTGCGCCGCGCCATCGCCAGCAGCGGTGATGGCGGCCTGCAGCAGCTGCAAGACGAAGTGCTGGCCTACCCCGATGTGGCCGCGCTGGCCAGCGCAATGCCGGTGGATGCCAGCAGCGAGCCACCGCTGCTGGTGCCCTGCGTGCTGCGGCTGCCGCAGGGCCGGCTGGCGATGTTCACCACGCTGACCACCTTCGGCACGCCGCGTGACATCACGCTCGACGAGCTTTGTGTCGAGCTGTTCTACCCAGCCGACGCCAGCAGCGCCGCGCTGCTGCAGGCCCTGCATGCTGCGCCAGCCAACGGCGCTGGCGCTGCGCCGGGCCCTTGACAGGCGCTTCGTGGTCTCACTGGCCTACAGCATGGCCGTGTGCGTGGGCTGGCCCAGCAGCAGCCGGCCGGTGAGCTCGAAGGTGGCGTGGTTGACCATCATGTGCTGCGTGGCCACCTGCACATTGCGCAGCGCGCGCTGCAGCGGTGAGGTGGCAAACACCGCGCTGCCACCGGCCAGGGTGTAGAGCCGGCCCACCACCTCGGCGCTGGCCTGCACCGCATGGCTGGCGGCCAGGCGCAAGTCACGCCGCGCGTCCAGCGGCAGCGCGGCGCCGTGGTGGCTGTCGAGTTGGGCGTCGTGTTGGGCAGCCTGCCAGGCGGTGTCCACCGCCGCCAGCATGTAGCAGCGCGCCGATTGCAGCTGTGCCTCGCAGCGCGCCACCGCGTCTTGCACCGTGGCGCGGGCGGCCAGCGGCTTGCTGCTGGCCTGCGGCACGCAACGCGCCGCCTCGGCCACGAAGTGCTGCATCGCATCGCGCGCCACGCCGGTGGCCACCGCCGCGATGCCGATGGCCAGCAGGCCGAACACCGGAAAGCGGTACAGCGGCGTTTGCAGGCGCGGCCCGTCGAACAGGCTGGCGCTGTGCTCCAGCGGCACGAAGGCGTCGCGCACCTCGAATTCACCGCTGCCGGTGCCACACAGGCCGAAGGCGTCCCAGTTGTCGAGCAGGTGCACCTGCCGGCGCTGCAGCACCACCGTCAGGTTGCGTGGCGTGCCGTCGGCCATCAGCACCGGTTGGCCGTCGACGCCCAGCAGCAGGCAGCCGGCGGTCACCAGGTCGGCGTTGCGGCTGCCTGAGCCCCAGGCCCAGCGGCCGTTGATGCGCAGGCCGCTGCGGCCGTTGTGCTCGGCCGGCACGGCACGGCCACGCGGCGCAAACACGCCGGCCAGCTTGAGATTGGGGTGGTTGAACAGGGCGCTGGCGCCATCCACAGGCAGGTAGGCCGCCAGCACACCGGCGGTGCTGGAGATGAAGCTGCACCAGGCGGCAGCCGCATCGGCCTGGGCCAGCAGCTCGGTCACCAGGTAGAAGCTGGCCGGTGCCGCCTCATACCCGCCCAGGGCCTGTGGCAGCAGCAGGCTGTAGAAGCCGGCGCCGGCCAGGCTGTCGGCCACGTCATGTGGCAGCGCACGCTGGGCTTCGATCTCGCGGCTGCGGCCGGCCAGCGCCAGGCCGGCGCGCGCGGCGGCCTGCATCAGCGCCTGGTGCTGGGCAGTGCGGGTGGCGGAGGTGGGTTGCAGCATGGGTTCAAGCAGACAGCGGCCAGGGGCAAGCGTTGGTGTCCTGGATGATGCCGGGCCGATGCGGCGCCCGCCAGGGTGTCGGGCCCGGGTGTCGGGCCCAGGGGTTGCCGTTGCGGTGTCAACCAGCCGGTGCGGCCAGCAGGCTGTCCAGCGTTTGCCGCTGCACGCCGAAAAATGCTTTCAGCGCCGCCAGCTCATCACGCAGCGCTTGCTGCTGGCGCGGCGGCAGCGGCTGGCTGCGGCGCACGGCCAGCACCATGCGGTTCTTGCTGGTGTGCTCGGGCGAGATGAACTCGAACACCCGGGTGTCGTAGCCGGCCAGCTCCAGCAGCAGTGCACGCATGGCATCGGTCAGCATCTCGGCCTGGGTGGCCATGTGGATGCCGTGGCGCAGCAGCGGCGCCAGCACCGCCGGGCTGCGCAATTGCGGCCGCAGCTCCTGGTGGCAGCAGGGTGCGCAGACGATCAGCGCCGCCTGGGCGTCGATGCCGCGGTGCAGGGCCACATCCGTGGCGGTGTCGCAGGCATGCAGCGCGATCATGATGTCGCAGGCGCCGGCCAGCGCTTGCGGTTGGTGGCGCACGTCACCGGTGTGAAAGCGCAGGCCTTGCAGGCCGAGCCGGGCCACCGCCGCGTTGCACAGGCCGGTGAGGTCGGCGCGCTGCTCCACACCCACCACGTCGGGTTGGCG
>JANNMP010000684.1:0-2671 GCA_031398015.1 Burkholderiaceae bacterium | reverse complement strand
CGGCTTCGCACACCGGCACCACGTTGGCGCCCCAGGCGCGGTGGATCAAACGGGTCTGACGCTGGAACTCGCTGCTCTCGTCGCCACCCACCACCGCCAGCAAGGGGCCGGCAGGTGCTGGCAAGTGCGCCGGGCTGAGCGCACGCGCCTCGGCCGCGCTGAGCTGCAGATCGGGCGCCAGGAACGGTGCCCGGCGCAGCGGCGCCAGGTCAAACACGCCCGAGATCGCCAACGCCGCGTACACCAGCCGTGGTGGCAGGCCAGCCGTCACATCGGCCCAGCGGCAGGCCAGCAGCATGGCCGCCAGGTGGCCACCGGCCGAATGCCCGGCCACCACGATGCGGCCTGGGTCACCACCAAAGCAGGCGATGTGCCGGTGCACCCAGGCCAGGGCCTGGACCAGCTGCAGCACGATGTGGCGCAAGCCGACGGCAGGCGCCAGCGCATGGTTGGGCAGCACCACCACGGCGCCTGCCTGCACGAACGGTGTGGCGACAAAACTCTGGTCACGCTTGTCCAGCGCCCGCCAGTAGCCCCCATGGATGTAGACCAGCACCGGCGCCTGCCTGGTGCTTGCATCGGCAAGCGGCGGGTGGAAGATGTCCAGCCTCTCGCTGGCATGGGCGCCATAGGCCACATCCAGCGTGCTGGGCAGGGTGGCGCGGGCCTGCGCCGAGCTGCTGAACCATTGCTGCAGGATCGCCGGGTGGTCAGGGACAGCGGCGCGGGCGTTGTACTGGTCGTCGTACCAGCTTGGTGCTTTGTGTGTCATGCCGCTGCCCGGCGCGCTTTGGCGGCCTTGCGCACCACCGGCATGGCCGACGCAGCAGTGGATGCATCGCGCAGCGCGGCGTCGATCAGTGCATCGGCCATCCACAGCGCGATGCGCTCAACCTCACGGTCGGGCAGGCCCCAGATGTCTTTCAAGATGATGTATGGCTCGATGCCATAGACGACCGACAGCGCGCGGTGCAGCCGGTCCCGCACGGCCGCCGGCATGCTGGGCGCCATCGGTGCGATGGCGTGTTCGAGGATGCGGATGCGGTGGCCACGCCGGTACGGCTCTTCTTCCAGCAGGCCGGCACGCTCCAGCGCACTTTGCTCCAGTGACAGTTGCGCGGCGGCGCGCAACTGCGGCTCGAATTCAGTGAAGCGCGGGAAGGTGCGAACGAACAGCTCACGCACCCGCTCACGGCCGCTGGCGCTGTCTGACGCGATGGTGCGCACCGGGCCGAGCGAGGCATCGATCACCGCCGTGATCAGCGCGCTGCGGGTGGCAAAGTAGCGGTAGGCGGTGGCGCGTGACACGGCCGAGCGCACCGCCACCTCGGCCACCGACGGGATGTGGCCGTTCTGCTGGATCAGCGCCATCGCGGTGTCGAGCAGCAGCTTGAAGGTGGACGCCTTGACGCCGCGTGCCGGCGGCGCGGGCGCTTCGGTGATCTTGTGCTTGAGCCGCGTCATGCGGGTATGTTCTAGGGCTGGCGGCCCTGGTTGCTTCTTGTCAGCGCTGTGACCCGGCACCTATGATGCATCGATCCCGATTTGAGACGCAAGTCTTAAATTGAATGGCATCAGACACCGCCGGCAGCACGCGCACAGCGTTGAGCTGACCCGCAGGCCCATGGAGACCAGCAATGCGCTTGGCCAGTTGGATGTGGGGCGGCAGCCGCCATGCCGGGCTGCTGTCGGCCGACGGGCTGGAAGTGACGCCGCTGGCCATTGCCCAGCCCGAGCGTGGTGTGCTGCGGCTGATCGAGGCACTGGCGCGCGGCGAGGCCATGCCGCAAGCCACCGGCGCGCGCCTGCCGCTGGCTGCGGTGCAGCTGTGTGCGCCGCTGCCACGCCCGCTGCGCAGCCTGCTGTGCGTGGGCCGCAACTACCGCGCCCATGCGGCCGAGCTGGCCGGCACGGTGTTCCGTGCGGCCACGCACACCGACGACGGCTGGCCGATCGTCTTCACCAAGTTTGCCGATTGCGTGGTCGGCCCGTTTGACGACGTGCGCCTGCCGGGGCCCGAGGTGTCCAGCCAGATCGACTACGAGAGTGAGCTGGCGGTGGTCATCGGCCGTGGCGGCATCAACATCCCGCGCTCGCGCGCCATCGACCATGTGTTCGGCTGCACCGTGGTCAACGACGTGACCGCGCGCGACGTGCAGATGCGCCACCAGCAATGGGATTTGGGCAAGAGCTTCGACACCTTCTGCCCGATGGGGCCGTGCATCACCACCGCTGATGAACTGGACGGCCGCGACACCCGAGTGCGCGGCTGGGTCAATGGCCAGTTGCGCCAGGACGGCCAAACCCGTGACCTGATCTTCGACATCGCCACGCTGGTCGAGACCTGCTCGCGTGGCATCACGCTGCACCCGGGCGATGTGATTGCCACCGGCACACCGGCCGGCGTGGGCATGGGCATGACGCCGCCGCAGTGGCTGCGCGCCGGTGACGTGGTGAAGGTCGAGATCGACGGCATCGGTGCCATCGAGAACCGGTTTGTCTGCCGAGACCGATCCCATGGCCCTGCACAGCATCGACCGCATGGTGATTGAAGACGATGGCGACGGCGACGCCGTTGTCTGCGTGCATGGCCTGGGTGGCAGCAGCAACACCTTCACGCCGCTGATGCCGGTGCTGGCGCGCCACCGCGTGCTGCGGGTCGATCTGCCTG
>JANNMP010000657.1:0-3159 GCA_031398015.1 Burkholderiaceae bacterium | reverse complement strand
GGCGGCCACGGCAGCGGCGGCGCCGGGTGCGGAGTCCTCCAAAGCCAGGCACTGGTCGGCCGCCAGGCCCAGGCGCTGCAAGACCCAGTGGTAGATGTCGGGTGCCGGCTTCTTGTGCGGCACCACATCACCCGCGCCGATGCTGGCAAACCAGCCCACGCTGGCCTCGCCCAGCGTGGCGCGCAGCAAGGCCAGCACGTTGTCGGCGGTGGTGGTGGTGGCAATGGCCAGCACCAGGCCGTTGGCACGCGCCTCGGCCAGCAGGCGCGCCACGCCAGGCCGCAGCGCCACGGCGCCGTGCGTTACCAGCCGGGTGTGGATGGCGGTCTTGCGCGCATGCAGCGCGGCAATGCGCGCGGCAGCGCCTGATGCAGCGGCCGCTGCCGGGTCAACCTGCTGCCACCAGGCCAGCAAACGCTCTTTGCCGCCGGTGGTGGCCAGCAGCCTGCGGTACAGGGCCTGGTCCCAGTGCCACGCCAGCCCGGCCTCGGCAAAGGCCTGGTTGAAGGCGGCGCGGTGGCCTGAGTCTTCGGTCTCGGCCAGCGTGCCGTCCACATCCCACACCAGGGCCTGCAGCCCGGTTGCCGCTTCAGCCACCGGGCACGGGCGCTGCGGTGGGCAGCGCCAATGGATCAAATTGATCGAAGTGGGCGATGAAGCCGTCGGGCGCGTCGGCGCCGCTCAAGTCACCCTGCGGGTAGCCATGGCGCACCAGGTGCACGGCGATGCCGGCGGCGCGCGCGGTGCGCACATCGGTGCTGCTGTCACCCACCAGCATGGCCTGCTGCGGCAAAACGCCCAGCGCTTGCAGCGCGTGCAACACCACGCCGGGGTGCGGCTTCTTCACCGCCAGCGTGTCGCCGGCCACCAGCAGGTCAAAGCTGTCTTGCAGGCCATGGCGCTGCAGCAGGCGCTGGGCGAACACGGTCTCCTTGTTGGTCAGCAGCACCTGCTGCAGGCCCTGGGCATGCAAGCGCGCCAGCATGTCCCGCACACCGTCATGCACCAGGCTGTTGCTGCCGCAGCGCGCGGCGTAGTCGTCGGCAAAACCGGGCCATGCATCTGCCAGGGCGCCGGCGGGCTCACCGGCATGGGCGAGGGCCTTGGCCAGCAGGGCCTGGGCGCCGTCGCCGATCCAGCCGCGCACCAGCGCCATGGCGGCCGGTGCATGGCCGCGCCGGCGCAGCGTGTCGTTGATGGCGTCGGCGATTTCCGGCGCGGTCTCCATCAGCGTGCCGTCCAGGTCGAACAGGATCACCCGCAGCATGCCTGCCCCCAAACGCGCTAGCCGGCGCGGCGCTTCAGGTCGAGCAGACGCAGAATCATCGGGGTGAAGATCAGCTGCATCGCCAGGCCCCTCTTGCCGCCCGGGATCACGATGGTGTTGGGCCGCGTCATCATCGAGCCGTGCAGCATCGACATCAGGTACGGAAAATCAATGCCGCGCGCCTTTGCAAAACGAATGACCACCATGCTTTCGTCGGCGCTGGGGATGTCTTTGGCGATGAACGGGTTGCTGGTGTCCACCGTGGGCACCCGCTGAAAATTCACATGCGTGCGGCTGAACTGTGGGCAGATGTGGTTCACGTAATCGGGCATGCGCCGCAGGATGGTCTCGACCACGGCGGCCTGGCTGTAGCCGCGCAGGTTCTGGTCACGGTGCAGCTTCTGGATCCACTCCAGGTTGATGATCGGCACCACGCCCACCAGCAAATCGACATGGCGCGCCACGTCCACCCCCGGGCCGCTGAAGCCGCCGTGCAGGCCTTCGTAGAACAGCACGTCGCTGTCGCCCATCGCCTGCCAGTCGGTGAAGGTGCCGGGCTCACCGCCCAATTCCCTGGCCTCCGCCGCATCGTGGATGTAGCGCCGCACCTGGCCGCTGCCGATGCGTCCATAACCCGCAAACGTGGCGTCCAGCTCGGCCAGCAGGTTGCTCTCGGGGCCGAAGTGGCTGATCTGCGGGCCCTCGCCATGGTCGGCGGCGCGCACCTTCTCGCGCATCTCCAGGCGGTTGAAGCGGTGGAAGGAGTCACCCTCGATCACCTGGGCGCGGATGCCCTCGCGCCTGAAGATGTGGGCAAAGCTCTTCATCACCGTGGTGGTGCCGGCGCCGGATGAGCCGGTCACCGCAATGATCGGGTGTTTCTGCGACACGGTCCGGCCCCTTCAGTTGAACTCACGCGCCCTGAACAGCGAACGCTCATTGAACAGCGGTGACTCAAACGGCTTGTCACGCCCGCTGGCATGTTCGGCGTGGTAGCGCTCGATGCGTTGCACCTCGTTCTTCGAGCCCAGGATCACCGGCACGAGCTGATGCAACTGCTCGGGCACCACGTCCAGCAGCCGGGCGCGGCCGGTGCTGGCGGCACCGCCCGCCTGCTCCACCAGCATGGCGATCGGGTTGGCCTCGTACATCAGGCGCAGGCGGCCGGGCTTGCCCGGGTCCTTGGTGTCCTTGGGGTACATGAACACACCGCCGCGCACCAGGATGCGGTGCACCTCGGCCACCATGCTGGCGATCCAGCGCATGTTGAAGTCTCGGCCACGCTCTCCCCCCTGGCCAGCCTGGCACTCGGTGACATAGCGGTGCACCGGTGGCTCCCAGAAGCGGGCGTTGCTGGTGTTGATGGCAAATTCGCTGGTGTCCTCGGGGATCGCCATGGCCGGGTGGGTGAGGATGAAGTTGCCCACCTCGCGGTCGAGCGTGAAGCCGTGTGTGCCCTTGCCCACAGTGATCACCAACATCGTGGCCGGGCCGTAGATGGCATAGCCAGCGGCCACTTGCAGCACACCCGGCTGCAGGTAGTCGGCGTCGGCCGGTGCTTGCGTGCCGGCATGGCGCAGCACCGAGAAGATGGTGCCCACCGACACATTCACGTCGGTGTTCGACGAGCCGTCCAGCGGGTCGAACACCAGCAGATAAGGCCCACGCGCAAAGTTCTCGGGGATGGCATAGGGCGCCTCCAGTTCTTCACTGGCCAGGCCCGCCACCAGGCCACCCCATTCGGTGGCAGTGACCATGGCGTCGTTGGCCAGCACGTCCAGCTTTTTCTGCTGCTCACCTTGCACATTGGTCTGCTCGATGGCGCCCAGGTAGCCACCCAGCGCGCCCTTGGCGGTCATTGCCGAGATGGCCTTGACGGCGGCGGCCACGTC
>JANNMP010000650.1:0-16512 GCA_031398015.1 Burkholderiaceae bacterium | reverse complement strand
GGTGCGGGTGGCCGGCGGCTGGTGCGTCGATGGCAGCCTGCCCTGGGTCAGCAACCTGGGGGCCGACCACTACGCCGGTGTGCTGGCTGCTGTTGAACCGCCGGCCGGCGGGCCGGCGGGGGTCGGCGATGCCAGCGCGGCGGCCCCTGCCGAGCTGATGTTCCTGCTGCGCTGCGACGCCCCCGGCGTGGAGCTGCGCCCCTGCCCCAGCTTCAGCGCGATGGAGGGCACCAACACCTGGGCGCTGCGCTGCACCGCGCTGTTCGTGCCCGATGCCGATGTCATCGCCCACCCGGCCAAGCCGCTGGTGGCGCGCATCCGCGCCGGTTTCATCCTGCTGCAGTGCGGCTTCGGCCTGGGCGTGGTGCAGGGCGCGATCGACGCCATGTGGCGGGTGGAGCCGGCGCTGGGCCATGTCAACTGCTTCCTGGAAGATCGGCCCGATGCGCTGCAGGCCGAATTGGACGCGCTGTGGGCACGGGTTGAATCACTGGCCGCCACGCCATTCGACAGCAGCACCGACTACTTCATCAGCGTGCTCGACGCCCGCGCGCATGCCAGTGAGCTGGCGCTGCGCGCCGCGCAGTCGTCGCTGCTGCATGCCGGCGCGCGCGGCTATCTGCTGTCGTCCGATGTGCAGCGCCGGGTGCGTGAGTCGCACTTCGTCGCCATCGTCTCGCCGGCCATCAAGCACCTGCGCAAGGAGATGGCGCGGCTGTCGGCGGCCGAGATGCCGGCATGACGGCCGTTTTGCCGGCGTTGCCGTGGCGGCAGTTCATTTGCCGCGTCTGCGGCCTGGTCTATGACGAACGCCTGGGCGACGTGGACAGCGGCCTGGCCGCCGGCACCCGCTTCGACGACATCCCCGACGACTGGGCCTGCCCGATCTGCGGCGTGGGCAAGGCCGATTTCGAGCCGCATGACGCAGCGGCCGCCGGGGCCCGGCCGGCCGGTGCGCAGGCGGCCGCGATCACGCCGCGCCAGGCCGGCATCGTGGTGGTGGGCGCCGGCCGCGCCGGCTGGCAGGTGGTGCAGGCGCTGCGCAGCCAGGGCTGCACAGGGCCGATCACCGTGGTGTCAGCTTGCAATGGCGATGTCTACGACAAGCCGCAGCTCAGCGTGGCCGTGGCCCGCGCCCTGCCGCTGGACAGCCTGGTGCGCGAAAGCGCAGCCGCCGCAGCCCAGCGGCTGGGCGCCCACCTGCTGTGCGGCACCCATGCCGTGGCGGTGGATGTGCCAGGCCAGCGCCTGCGCAGCACCCGGGGCACGCTGCGCTGGCGGGCCCTGGTGCTGGCCCATGGCGCCGCACCACTGCTGCCGCCGGTGCTGCGCGCGGCCCAGGTCTGGCAGGTCAACGACCTGGCCAGCTACCGCCGCTTGCGCGCGGCGCTGGACGGCGGCCCGCAACGGCTGGCCATCGTCGGCGCCGGCCTGGTGGGCTGCGAGCTGGCGAATGACCTGGCCCTGGCCGGCCACCACATCCACCTGCTCGACTTGCAGCCACAGCCCTTGACGGCCCAGCTGCCGGCTGCGGCAGGCCAGCGCCTGCTGGCGGCCTGGCAGGGTCTGCCGATCCACTTCCGCGGCGGTGTGCGTGTGTGCGGCATGGCGGCTGCCGATGGGCCGGGGCCGCGCTGGCAGCTCAGGCTGGCAGGCACGGCGGCACCGGCGCCCCTGCCGGATGGGCACTGGCTGGGCGCCGGCCAGTTGCTGCGTGTCGACCAGGTGATCGCTGCCACCGGCCTGCGCACGCCACACCGCCTGGCCAGCAGCGCCGGCCTGGCCTATGACGCGGTGGCCGGGGGCATCGTGGCCGACGCCGCCACCGGCGCCACCAGCCAGGCCGGCATCTACGCGCTGGGCGACTGCGCGGTGGTCGGCGGCCGTGCCAGCCGTTACATCGAGCCCATCGCACGCCAGGCTGCGGCCATCGCGGCCAGCATCTTGGGCCAGCCCGTCATACCTTCAACGGCTGCATTGCCGCTGCTGCGGGTCAAGACCTCGGCCCTGCCCATCACACTGCAGTGGCACGGCCAGGGCAGCGGCAGCTGGCAGACGGCCGAAGACAGCGCCGGTGCGCTGCGCCTGCTGCAGCATGACGCCCAAGGCAGGCTGCTGGCCACGCTGGTGGCGCAGCGCCCGGCTGCCAGCGCCAGCCCAGCCGCTGCGCACTGATCACAAGCCCTCGCGCACCGCGTACAGCGCCAGCTCCACATCGTTGCGCACGCCGGTCTTCTCCAGGATGCGGGCGCGGTAGGTGCTGACGGTGTTCGACGACAGCACCAGCTGCTCGGCGATCTCGCCCACGCTGCGGCCGGCGGCCAGCAGGCGGAACACCTGGTACTCGCGGTGCGACAGCCGCTCATGCAGCGGCCCTTCAGGGCTGCCGGTGCGCACACCCGGGGCCACCAGTTGTTCGGCCATCAGCTCGGCCACGCCGGGGGTGATGAACAGCCTGCCCAGCGCCACCCGGCGGATGGCGTCGATCAGCTGCGCGCTGTCGGCGCTCTTGTTCAAGTAGCCGGCGGCGCCCAGCTTCAAGCTGCGCACCGCGTACTGGCGGTCGGGGTAGGTGCTGAGCATCAGCACCGGCAGGCGCGGGCAATCGGCCTTCAGCGCCTTCAGCACGTCCAGCCCGTCGCGCTGGGGCATGGCGATGTCCAGCAGCACCACGTCGATGCCGCCTGAGCGCACGCGGGCCAGTGCGTCAGGGCCGTTGGCGGCCTCGCCGGCCACGGCGATGTCGGGCGCGTCAGCCAGGATCTGCTTGATGCCCTGGCGCACGATGAGGTGGTCGTCGCAGACCAGCACCTGGATCATGCGGCGGCCCCGCCGGGTTGCAGCGGCGCGGTTGGCGGCACGGTTGGCGGCGCGGTTGGCGGCACGGCTGGTGGCAACAGCAGCGGCATCACCAGGCGCACCCGCGTGCCCTGGCCGGGCATGCTGTCCACGCTGAGCTTGCCGCCGAAGTGGCCGGCGCGCTCGCGCATGCCCATCACGCCGTGGCTGCGCGCGCTGTCCAGTGCCTGCGCCGGCGCACCCACGCCATCGTCGCGCACACTGAGGTACAGCACCGGCTCGGGCGGCTCGTCCACCCACAGCCGCACCTGCACATGGCGGGCGCGGGCGTGGCGGGCCACGTTGCTCAGCATCTCCTGGAAGATGCGGAAGATGGCGATCGCCTGGCCGCCCTCGGGCGGTGGCACACCAGCGCCCACGGTGATCTGCAGGTCGGCCTGCAGCGCGGCGTGGCCGTCGGCGCTGTCGTTGTCGTTGTCGGTGTGGGTGTGGGTGTGGGCGAAGAACTCCTGCGCCTGCCATTCCAGCGCTGCCCACAGGCCCTGGTGGTCCAGGATGCTGGGCCGCAGGTCGGTGATGATGCGGCCCAGGTTGTCCACCGCGCTGTCGATCAACCGGCCCATGCCCTGGCATTTGCATTGCAACTGCGGCCGGTCGTCCAGGCGCTTGGCCAGCCAATGCACATCCATCTTCAGCGCCACCAGCAGCGAGCCCAGTTCGTCGTGGATTTCGCGCGCGATGCGGGTGCGCTCCTGCTCACGCACCGTCTCGCCGTGGTTGGCCAGCTCGCGCAGGCGCTCGGTGGAGGCCTGCAGCTCGGCGGTGCGCTCGGCCACGCGGCTTTCCAGCCGCTCATTGGTGCGGCGCAGCAGGGCCTGGGCTTCGCGGCGCTGGCTGATGTCGACCAGGGTGACCACCGCGCCCTGCACCTGGCCATGCTCGACGATGGGGTGGCTGGTGTATTCGGCGTCGAAGCTGCTGCCGTCGGCACGCCAGAACACCTCATCGTCGATGCGGCAGGGCAGGCCCTGGCGGAAGGCCTTGAAGATCGGGCAGTCGGCCTCGGGGTAGTGGCGGCCGTCGCCATGCGTGTGGTGGATCAGCACATGCATGTTGCGGCCGATGATGGCCTCGGCCGGCCAGCCCAGCATCTGTGCCGCGCTGCGGTTGACAAACACGCAGCAGCCGGCCATGTCGATGCCGAAGATGCCCTCGCCGGTGGATTCCAGCAGCAGGCTGAGCCGGTCACGCCACACCGCAGCCACCTGGCCGGCACTGGTGGCTGCAGTGGTGGATGGGAACGCGGGCGCCATGCACCGGAACAGCAAGCCGCGTGCCGCGCCACGGGGCGAAACACGCGCCCGGCAGCGCACCAGCGTGGTGATCGGCACCATGCCAGTGCACGGCAGAACCCCCGGGCGACCACTTGCGGCGCGCGCTGCTAGGCTGCGCGCCGATGCCCGCCCCGCCACACCCCGACGCCACCGCCCGCAGCCGCCGACGCCAACGTGCGCTGGTGTCTCTGGCGCTGGCCGCGCCGCTGCTGCTGGTGGCCTCACAGATCCGCCTGTTGCCGCAGGACCAGGGTGTGCTGCTGCAGATCGCCGGTGCGCCGGTGGACGCCGTCGGCAAGCTGCAGGGCGCCTGGCAGCGCCTGGTGCGCGATTGCAGCGCGGTGCAGCGCCCAGCGGCTGGATCGTTGCCCTGGCTGCAGGCGCAGCAGGCGCTGGCCGCGCACAGCCCGCCAGCATCCCATCGGGCGTGGCCGCTGCAGTTGCTGCAGCACGGCGACTGGCTGTTGGCCGAGGTGCGGTGGGACGGCCCCGCCGCCATGCCCACCACCGCACCCAACACTGCAACCACCAACGCAGCGCTGGACCCGGCCATCGTGCCGCTGCGCCGGATCGGCGGCAGCCTGCAGGTGCAGACCGCCGGCGTGTGGAGCGGCGACACCGGCCCCTGGGCGGCGCCGGTGTTCATCCGCCGCTGGCTGCAACGGCAGGCGAGCGGCATGCCGGCAGACCTGGCGCTGTGCCTGGACCCGCAGTGGCCGGTGTTTGCCCGATAGCCGCGTTAACCTCGGCACCCTCCACCTGATCGATCCGGAGCGCCACCACCATGCAACGCCGCCCTCTTGTACTGCAGCTCACACTGCTGCCCGCCGTGCTGCTCACGCTGGCCCTGGGCGCCGGCCTGGCCCAGGCCCAGGCGCCGGACTGGAAGAAGCTGCGCATCGGCGTCGAAGGCGCCTACCCGCCCTTCAGCGAGGCGGGGCCCGACGGCAAGCTGAAGGGCTTCGACATCGACATCGCGCTGGCGCTGTGCGCCGAGATGAAAGCCGAGTGCACGCTGGTGGCGCAAGAGTGGGACGGCATCATCCCGGCGCTGCAATCGCGCAAGTTCGACGCCATCATCGCGTCGATGGCCATCACCGAAGAGCGGCTGAAGGTGGTGAACTTCAGCGCCAAGTACTACAACACGCCCAGCCGCCTGGTGGCCAAGGCCGGCGCCAAACTGGACGCCACGCCTGCGGGCCTGAAGGGCAAGCGCATCGGCGTGCAGCGCAGCACCATCCAAGACCGGTTCGCGACCGCCAGCTTCCCCGGCGCCGAGGTCGTGCGCTATGCCAAGGCTGATGAGGTCTACCTCGACCTGGCCGCCGGCCGCGTCGATGCGGTGTTGGGTGATGTGCTGGCGGTGCAGTTCGGCTTCTTGAAAACTGCGCAGGGCAAGGGCTTCGAGTTCTTCGGCCCCAGCTACGACGACCCCAAGTTCTTCGGCACTGGCTCGGGCATTGCGGTGCGCAAGGCCGACACCGCATTGCAGGCCAAGTTCAATGCCGCCATTGCGGCCATCCGGGCCAACGGCGTGTACAAGAAGATCAACGACAAGTATTTCGACTTCGACGTGTTTGGAAAGTAACCCGCGTGCTGCACGGCTATGGTTGGAGCCTGCTGCAAGGCGCCGCGCTGACGCTGGCGGTGGCCGCGTTGTCGCTGGTCATTGCGCTGGCACTGGGCCTGGTTGGCGCCATGGCCAAGCTGTCGCCCTCAGCCACCGCGCGGGGCACGGCGCTGGCCTACACCACCGTGGTGCGCGCCGTGCCGGACCTGGTGATGATGCTGCTGGTGTTCTACGGCGGCCAGCTCGCCGTCAACGCGCTGGGTGAGCGCCTGGGCTGGGGCTTCATCGACATCGACCCGTTTGTGGCCGGCGTGCTGACCATCGGCTTCATCTTCGGCGCCTATTTCACCGAGGTGCTGCGCGGTGCCTTCCTGGCGGTGCCCCCCGGCCAGCGTGAGGCGGCGCTGGCCTGCGGCATGCGGCCGGCCCAGGTGCTGTGGCGCATCGTCGGCCCGCAGATGCTGCGCCATGCGCTGCCGGGCTTGAGCAACAACTGGCTGGTGATGGTCAAGGCCACGGCCATCGTCTCGGTGATCGGCTTGTCGGATTTGATGAACCGCGCCGCCCAGGCCGCTGGCAGCACACGCGAGCCGTTTTTGTTCTACGGCGCGGTGGCGCTGGTCTACCTGGCGTTCACATCGCTGTCCGAGCTGGGTTTTGCCTGGGCCGCCAGGCGGCTGAACACCGGCACGCGGGCGGCAGCGCTGTGAACCTGGGCGTGATGTGGCACAGCCTGCCGCTGTATGCCAGTGGTGCGCTGGTCACGCTGCAATTGCTGCTGCTGGCGCTGGCCATCGGCCTGGCTGCGGCGCTGCCGCTGGCGGTGCTGCGCAGCCTGCCGTCGCCCTGGGCCTGGCGCCCGGTGTGGTGCTTCACCTATGCCATCCGCGGCACGCCGCTGCTGGTGCAATTGTTCTTGCTGTACTACGGCCTGGCGCAGTTTGAATGGGTGCGTGACAGCGCCGCCTGGCCGTGGCTCAAATCAGCCTGGTTCTGCGCGGTGCTGGCGTTTGCCATCAACACCTGCGCCTACACCACCGAGATCCTGCACGGCGCGATCAAGGCCGTGCCACGTGGTGAGGTCGAAGCTGCCCGCGCGCTGGGCATGGGCCGCTGGATGGCGCTGCGCCGCATCGTGCTGCCATCGGCCGCGCGGCGCTGCCTGCCGGCCTATGGCAATGAGGTGGTGCTGATGCTGCACGGCACCGCACTCGCCAGCGTCGTCACGCTGCATGACCTGACCGGCGTGGCGCGTGAAGTGAACTCCATCCACTACCTGCCGTTCGAGGCCTTCATCACCGCCGCGCTGTGCTACTTGCTGATCACCGGCGTGGTGGTGGCAGCGTTCCAATGGGCCGAGCGGCGCTGGCTGTTGCCGTTTGCGGCGCGGCGCTGACCCGTCCAACCACCCTGCACACATGACCGACACCACCCGCATCCCCGGCCGCCGCTTCCTGCAATCCCCCGGGCCGTCACCGGTGCCTGATGAAGTGCTGGCCGCCATGGCGCGCCAGCCGCTGGACATGGGCGACCCACGCCTGGACGCCACCATCGCCGCCTGTGAAGCCGGCCTGCGCCGCCTGCTGCACGCGCCCGATGCCGAGGTGTTTCTCTACGCCACCAACGGCCACGGCGCCTGGGAGGTGGCGGTTGAAAACTTGCTGCCGCCGGGCGCGGCGGTGTTGATCCCCGGCACCGGCCATTTCTCTGACAGCTGGGCGGTGCAGACCGAAGCCCTGGGCCGGCGGGTGCTGGCCACGCCCTGGCGCCCGGGCTGGCCGATCAACCCCGCCGACGTGGCCCAGGCGCTGCGCGACGACCCCGGCCACCAGATCGTGGCGGTGTTTGCAGTCCACACCGACACCGCCAGCGGCATCACCAGCGACATGGCCGCGCTGCGCCAGGCCATCGACAGCACAGGCCACCCGGCGCTGCTGGTGGTCGATGCGGTGGCGTCGGCCGGCTGCACCCGGGTGGCGATGGCACAGATGGGCGCCAACCTGGTGCTGGGCGCCAGCCAGAAGGGGCTGATGACACCGCCCGGCATTGGTTGGTTGGCGGCAGACGCGCAGGCCATTGCGGTGGCGGCGCGCAACCCGGCGCCGCGCTATTACTGGGACTGGCGCTTGCGGCAAAGCCCGCTGGGCTACCGCAAGTTCTGCGGTACACCACCACAGACATTGCTGGCCGGGCTGGCGGCGGCGTTCGGGCTGATCGAGCAGGAAGGCCAGGACGCCGTGCTGGCGCGCCACCACCGCCTGGCCAGTGCCGTGCAGGCGGCAGTGGCCTGCTGGGCCGAGGCAGGCGCGCTGGGCTTCTTTGCACAAGACCCAGGCAGCCGCTCGGTGTCGGTCACCAGCATCACGGTGCCCGATGGCTGCGATGTGGAAGCGCTGCGCGCCGTGGCGCGAGACCGCTTCGGCGTGGCCATTGCCGGCGGCCTGGGCCCGCTGCAGGGCAAGGCGTTCCGCATCGGCCACCTGGGCGACAGCAACGCCGCCACCATCCTGGGCTGCTTGGGCGCTGTGCAGGCGGCGCTGCTGGCGCAGGGCATCGCCATCGGCGCAGGGGCGCTGGATGCGGCGGTGGCCAGCCTGGTGGCCGACGGAGGCTGAGGCGCCCGCTGTGGCAGGCCTCAACCACCAGCCTCAAGCACCAGCTGCATGAACAAACTGTGCGGGTCTTCCTTGTAGCCGGCGAACGGGCCTGACGGCTGGAACCCGGCGCTGCGGTACAGCTGCTGTGCGGGCAGAAATCCAGGGTGCGTGCCGGTTTCCAGGCTGAGCAGGTGGTACCCGCGTTGCCTGGCCGTGTGAATGATGCGCTGCAGGATCGCGCGGCCGGCGCCGCGACCACGTTGCCTGGCCGGCGTGCGCATGGACTTGATCTCACCATGCGTGGCGCTCAAGGCCTTCAGCGCGCCACAGCCGAGCAGCAGATCGTTGTTCCAGGCGGTCCAGAACGTGATGTCTGGCGATTGCAGTTTCGCCAGATCGAGCGCGAACACCTGCTCTGGCGGGCTCATCTCGTGCATGTGCGCCAGGTGCTCAAGCAGCAGCGCGTGGATGGCCGGGCGGCTGAGGTCGTCGATGTCGATGTGCATGCTGCAGTGTTCCCCATCAGCGCCCACCGCCCACATCCAGAATCGCCCCGGTGGTGTAGCTGGCCTCGGCCGACAGCAGCCACACGATCGCCGCCGCCACCTCCTCCACCCGCCCCGGCCGCTGCATCGGGATGCCGGCAGCCGCTGCTTGTGGCCGGGCGCGGTCGCCGCTGTCGGCATGGATGTCGGTGTCGATGATGCCGGGGCGCACCGCGTTGACCCGGATGCCGTCGGCCGCCACCTCTTGCGCCAGGCCGATGGTGAAGCTGTCGATCGCGCCTTTGCTGGCGGCGTAGTCCACATACATGGCCGGTGAGCCGATGCGCGCGGCCACGCTGCCCAGGTTGACGATGGCGCCGCCCGCGCCGCCATGGCGCCTGGCCATGCGGCGCACCGCTTCACGCGCGCACACAAAGCTGCCGGTCAGGTTGACAGCCCACATCCGCTGCCAGCGTGCCACCGTCATCTCGCCGATGCGGGCCTGCATGGCCACGATGCCGGCGTTGTTGACCAGGCCGGTGAGCACGCCCAGCTCGGCATCGACCCGGGCAAACATGGCCAGCACGGCGGCTTCGTCGGCCACGTCGGCGGCCACGGTGATGGCGCGCTGCCGTGGCCACGCACATCGGCAGCCACGGCCTCGGCGGCGCCGGCATCACGGGCGTAGTTGACGGCCACGCTCCAGCCACGCGCGGCGGCCAGGCGGGCGGTGGCCGCGCCGATGCCTCGGCTGGCGCCGGTGATCAGCAACACGGGGGCGGGGACGGGGGCGGGGACGGGTATCGGCAAGGGTGTGGGCACGGGCGGCTCCTGCACATCGGGGTGGGGCGGCCATGATGCCGGGTAATCCGGGTATGCCCCAGTGCTGTGGGTCGGCGAGACTGTGGCCGCATGAACCACCCTGACAACAACGCCGCGCTGGCGGCATGGGCCGCCGCCGGCCTGCAAACCCAGGCCCAGGCCCGTGACGAGGCCAATGCCCTGCCGCTGGACCAGATCGACGTGACCAAGCCACGCTTGTTCCAGGACGACAGCATCGGCCACTACTTTGCCCGCCTGCGCCGCGACGACCCGGTGCACTGGCACAGCAACGGCTACTACGGCGGCTTCTGGTCGGTGACCCGCTACCACGACATCATGGCGGTGGACAGCAACCACGCGGTGTACTCGTCTGACTGGACCAACGGCGGCATCAGCCTGTTCGACGGCCCGATGGACGCGCGGCTGCAGATGTTCATCGCCATGGACCCGCCCAAGCACGATGACCAGCGCAAGAGCGTCAGCCCGATCGTGGCGCCAGCCAACCTGGCCGCCCTGGCCGGCACCATCCGAGCGCGCACGCAGCAGGTGCTGGACAGCCTGCCGCGCAACACCCCGTTCAACTGGGTGGAGCGGGTGTCGATCGAGCTGACCACGCAGATGCTGGCCACGCTGTTTGACTTTCCGTTCGACGAGCGGCGCCTGCTCACCCGCTGGTCAGACGTGGCCACCTCGGTGCCGGGCACCGACAAGATCACCGAAAGCCCCGAGGCCCGCCTGGCCGAGCTGGGCCAGTGCGCCGCCTACTTCGGCCGGCTGTGGAACCAGCGGGTGAATGCCGCGCCGGCGCCTGACCTGATCTCGATGCTGGCCCATGCACCGGCCACCCGCAACATGAGCCCGCAAGAGTTTCTGGGCAACATCCTGCTGCTGATCGTGGGCGGCAACGACACCACCCGCAACAGCATGAGCGGTGGTGTGCTGGCGCTGCACCAGCACCCCGGTGAGTGGGCCAAGCTGCGCGCCAACCCGGCACTGGTCGACAGCCTGGTGCCCGAAGTCATCCGCTGGCAGACACCGCTGCCACACATGCGCCGCACCGCATTGGCCGACGCTGACCTGGGTGGCAAGCGCATCAAGAAGGGCGACAAGGTGGTGATGTGGTACCTGTCGGGCAACCGCGATGACACGGTGATCGACAACCCCGACGCGCTGGTGATCGACCGCGCGCGGCCGCGCCAGCACCTGAGCTTCGTCTTTGGCATCCACCGCTGCGTGGGCAACCGGCTGGCCGAGCTGCAGCTGAAGATCCTGTGGCAAGAAATCCTGCAGCGCTTTCCCGCCATCGAGGTGGTGGGCCCGCCTGTGCGCACGCTGTCAAACTTTGTGCGCGGCTTCACCGACCTGCCGGTCGTGATCCCGGGCTGAGCACCACCACACAACCCCGAGACCATCATGACCACACGCCGCACCTTCCTGATGAGCAGCGGCGCCACGCTGCTGGCCAGCGCCCCGGCCCTGCATGCGCAAACGCTGGAAAAGCCCCAGCTCACACTCGCCGTGGGCGGCAAGAACCTGCTGTACTACTTGCCGCTGACCATCGCCGAGCAGCTGGGCTACTTCCGCGCCGAAGGCCTGGAGCTGAAGATCGTCGACTTTGCCGGCGGCAGCCAGGCGCTGCGCGCCATGGTGGGCGGCAGTGCCGACGTGGTCAGCGGCGCCTTCGAGCACACGGTGAACATGCAGCACAAGGGCCAGCGGCTGCGCGCCATCGTGCTGATGGGCCGGGCGCCGCAGATCGTGCTGGGCGTCAACCCCAAGACCATGCCGGCCTACAAGACGGTGGCCGACCTGAAGGGCAAGAAGATCGGCGTCACCGCGCCGGGCAGCAGCACCAATGTGATGGCCAACTTCGTGCTGGCCAAGGCGGGGCTGAAGCCGTCGGACGTCAGCATCATCGGCGTGGGCGCGGGCAACGGCGCGGTGGCGGCGATGCGGCAAGGCCAGATCGACGCCATGTCCAACCTCGACCCGGTGGTCTCGCTGCTGACACGCAGCAATGACTTGAAGATCATCAGCGACACCCGCATCGTGGCCGAGGCCGACAAGGTGTTCGGCGGCCCGATGCCCGCCGCCTGCCTGTACCTGCCGCAGACCTTCATCGACAAACACCCACGCACCGTGCAGGCGCTGGCCAATGCCATCGTGCGCGCCAACCAGTGGGTGCAGCAGGCCGGGCCGGGCGACATCATCCGCGCCGTGCCCGAGAACTATCTGCTCGGCGACCGCGCGGTCTACATCGACGCCTTCCTGGCCGCCAAGGGTGCGCTGTCGCCCGACGGGCTGTTCCCGGAGAAAGGCCCCGACACGGCCTTCCGTGCACTGGCCAGCATCGACCCCGAGATCGCCAAGGCCACACTCGATCTGAAGGCGGTCTACACCAATGACTTCGCCAAGGTGGCGCTGGCCAAGCTTGGGGGCAAGTGATCCGGGCTGACCGGCGAGTCACCAACGCAATTGCTCCCATGCCGACGCAGCCAAGCGACAACCTTGTGCCAGACCTGGGCCGCATCATCCTGTTTCAGGAGCGGGTGATTCGCCGCGGCTGGCATCAGAACGAATGGTGGTTCTCTGTTGTGGACGTGTGTGCCGTGCTCACCGGCAGCGTTGACGCCAGCGCCTACTGGCGCAAGCTCAAGCAGCGTCTGATGACCGAGAGCGGCCAACCCGTGACGTTTTGTCACGGGTTGAAGTTCACCGCCACCGACGGCAGGCAACGCGTGACCGACTGCGCCAACACCGAAGGCATGTTGCGCATCATCCAGTCCATTCCGTCACCGAAGGCTGAGCCGTTCAAGCGCTGGCTGGCCCAGGTTGGTTACGAACGCGTGCAGGAGATCGAGAACCCCGAGCTGGCCAGCGCCCGCGCCCGCAGCCTGTACCAAGCCAAAGGCTACCCGAAGGACTGGATAGAGAAGCGCCTGCGCTCGATGGCGGTGCGCGGCGAGCTCACCGACGAGTGGAAGACGCGCGGCGTCCAGGAGGGCAAGGAGTACGCCATCCTCACCGCCGAGATCGCGCGCGCCACGTTCGGTGTGACCCCAGGTGCCCACAGGCAGCTCAAGGGCCTGGGTGCGATGAAGACCGGCAACAACCTGCGCGACCACATGACCGATCTGGAGCTGATCTTCACGATGCTGGGCGAGGCCGGCACCACCGAGATTGCACGCAAGCGTGACGCGCAAGGCTTCGAGCCGAATCGGCGTGCAGCGCGACAGGGCGGCACCGTTGCCGGCAATGCGCGGCGCGAACTGGAAGCCAAGACGGGCGAGCCGGTTCTGAGCAAGAAGAACCATCTGGGGCTTCGCGGCACAGCCCCTGCGGTCGATGCGTCGCAAACCATCAAGGGCAAGGCATCACGCAAGGCCAACAAGGCGTGAGGACGCAACCCCGAGCGTCGTCGCGGTGCCCCAGCCGCCCTCGACCACAGCCCACGTTGTGGCAGCCGCCAGGCCACTTTGCACACATTGGCCGCCTGGGGCGTCAAACACAAGCCGTCAGCAGCAGAGGATGAAATGACGCATTCAGCCCTGACGCTGCAGGATGTCTCCTGCACCTTCATCGACCGCAGCAACCCCGCTGCGCGCTACACCGCTGTGGCCGGTGTGTCGCTCAGCGTGGGCGCTGGGGAGTTTGTGTCGGTGGTCGGCCCCACCGGCTGCGGCAAGAGCACGCTGTTGAACATGGGCGCCGGCCTGCTGGCACCGAGCACCGGCACCGTCAGCGTGTTCGGCGCCCCGCTTCAGGGCATCAACGCCCAAGCCGGCTACATGTTCCAGACCGAGAGCCTGATGCCCTGGCGCACCGCGCTGGGCAATGTGATGGCGGGGCTCGAATTTCGCGGCGTGGCGCCGGCCGACGCCAAGGCGCAGGCTGACGACTGGCTGCGCCGGGTGGGCCTGGGCGGCTTTGGCGACCGCTACCCGCACCAGATGAGCGGCGGCATGCGCAAGCGCGCGAGCCTGGCGCAAACCCTGGTGCTCGACCCCGACACCATCCTGATGGACGAGCCGTTCTCGGCGCTCGACATCCAGACCCGGCAGCTGATGGAGAACGAGTTGCTCGACCTGTGGCAGTCAAAGAAAAAAGCCGTGCTGTTCATCACCCATGACCTGGACGAAGCCATTGCGCTGAGCGACCGCGTGGTGGTGCTGAGCGCCGGGCCGGCATCACACCCCATCGGCGACTTCAAGGTGGATTTGCCGCGCCCGCGTGACGTGGCCGAGGTGCGCAGCACGCCCGAATTCATTGCCCTGCACAAGGCCATCTGGGTGGTGCTGCGTGATGAGGTGCTCAAGGGCTACCAGCAGCAATTGCAGGTGAAGGCGCTGGTGGGTGCAGCATGAGCTGGTGGCAAAGCGTTCAACCCAACCCGCGCAACCTGCGCGTTTGGCAGGTGGCGCTGCTGTTGGCGATCTTCACTGTCTGGCATGTGCTGACCACACCCGGCCTGGTGCCGCCGATGGTGTTCGAGAACGACCAGCAGGCGGCGTTTTTCTTCGGTGAACCGCTGAAGGTCTTCGGCCGCATCTGGCGCTGGTTTGTTGCCGAGGGCGACATCTACCCACACCTGGGCGTGACCTTGATCGAAACCTTGCTGGCCTTTGCCATCGGTGCGGCAGGCGGCCTGGGCGCCGGCCTCTGGCTGGCGCTGAGCCCGATGGCCAGCGCACTGCTGGAGCCCTACATCAAGGCCTTCAACAGCATGCCGCGCATCATCCTGGCGCCGATCTTTGCCGTCTGGTTTGGCCTGGGCATCGCCAGCAAGGTGGCACTCGGCGTCACGCTGGTGTTCTTCATCGTCTTCTTCAATGTCTACCAGGGTGTGAAGGAGGTCAGCCCGGTGGTGCTGGCCAATGCCCGCATGCTGGGCGCCAGCCCGCGCCAGTTGCTGCGCCATGTGTACCTGCCGAGCGCCACCAGCTGGGTGTTCTCCAGCCTGCACACCAGCGTGGGTTTGGCCTTTGTGGGCGCAGTGGTGGGTGAATACCTGGGCTCGGCCAGCGGCGTGGGCTATCTGATCCACCAGGCCGAGGGCGTGTTCGACATCAACACCGTGATGGCCGGCATCCTGGTGTTGACCGGCTTTGCACTGGCACTCGATGCAGCGGTGGGCCGCATCGAGCGCCGGCTGATGAAGTGGCAGCCCAAGGGTGGCGAGACGGAGCGCTTGTAGGGCGTTCAACGGTCTTGGCGATCGCACCGGGCCGGGCGGGCGCTCAGGCAGCACCGAGGCGCACGGGTCTTCGACCTTCGATAAGCACAGCTGCTTCCAGGACGAGGCCGGCGGGTGACTGGCCGACGCAAGTAAAGGAGGAGCCGGCGCAGCCGGCGGGGGACATGGAGTCGGCCGGTCACCCGCCGGTCTCGTCCTCGCGCCAAACAAGCACCGTCGGCTGTTCAAGAACAGCAAAGACCACGCAGAGCCCGCAGCCGCTGGTTACACCCTCCGCGCGGTGCACACCGTGTCGTACCAGCCCTGCATGCCCACCAGCGGCGACGGGTAGATCGGCAGGATGGCGTTGATGTTGTAGCCCGCACCCAGGCCGTTGCCTGCACCGGTCAGGCGTGACCACAGGCCCTGGCCGGCGCCCCACCACAGGTCTTCCGACAAGTCCTGGTCTTCGGCGATCACCGCATCGTCGAAGCCGGGGAATTCAGCGCGTGGCCCGCGCTTGCCATTGGCTGCACGGCCGTGGGCAAAGTTGCCCAGGCTGTTGGACATGGCGATCACCCGGGGGTGGATGCCCTCGGTCACGAACACCGGCACCACCGCCTGGCCCACCGCGTCACCCGGCTTGCCGCTGACATGCTTGTAGGCATGGGCGGCGCCGCGCCAGGTGGTCAGCTCCACCAGGTCACCAGTCTTCAGGCCGCGCGCTGCCGCTGCCGTGGGGTGCATCCACAAGGGGTTGTGGTGCACGATCTCGCTGAGGTACTTCTGCGACGCGGTGCGGCCCTGGGTGTGCACGTTCCACTTGAAGGTGACCAGGTGCAGGTGATCCGGCCCCATGGCAGCGATCGACGGCACCGCAAACCAGCCCGGCATGCCCGCGCCATAGGGCTCGGCGAAGGCCAGCGCCTTGGCGGCATCGGCCACGTCTTGGCTGAAGACCTGGAAGCGGCGCGACGGCGTGGCAAACCCACGCCGCGCCTTGCCGCCCTGCAGCAGGCCCACCGCCGTTTCACGGCCGTCGGCAGCCTGGCGCCAGATGGTCTGGGTGCTGGCGTCCACACGTGTGCCCTTCAGCTGCTCGGGCGTCAGCTCCCAGCCATAGAGGCCGTAGTACTTGGGCTTGCTCAAATCCTGCCAGACGCCGTGCTTCTTCATGTAGGCAAAGCCGTCTTCGCCCACACGCGCCGTCAGGCCGGCGCAGCGCTGGCGCATCCAGTCTTCATGGTCCTTGAAGTTGAAGTACTTGGCGGTGTCGGGTGAGATGCGCTGGCCCAGCGCGATCAGCACGTCCACGAAGCTGCGGCATTCACCCGGTGGCGCCACCATCGGCTGGCGCAGCGTCACGTAGTCGCGCAGCGCCATGTTGTTGCGGGTGTCGAAGCCCCAACGCTCCATGTAGGTGGCGTCGGGCAGGATCAGGTCGGCGTAGTGCGCGGTCTCGCTGTAGACCACGTCAGAGCAGACATGGAACGGGATCAGCGCTTCGTCTTTCAGCACATCCACCGCCAGGCTGCGGCCTTCGGGCCAGGTCTGCGGCGCGGCCAGGGTGTAGCTGATGTAAACCTGCAGCTTGGCGCGGCCCTGCTTCAGGTGGTCGAAGACGATCTGGCCCACCTTCATGCGCTGCCATTTGTTGGCCAGCGGCCACTCGGGTGGGTTTTCGATCAGACTTTTGGCAGTGGGCGCAGGCGGGCGTGGCATGGGCTGCGGG